>CAYVZF010000004.1:0-46149 GCA_964456095.1 uncultured Erysipelotrichaceae bacterium | reverse complement strand
CGTACGTAGGGTGGTGTGAGAGGGAGCGGGAAAATACTTACTTTTCACTTTCTACTCGATTGGCTAATATTATACTATTTACTAATCTAACATATCCCCACACTTTAGGTTTATTACTAGTCGTACTTGAAGATAGTCTTTCAAGACCTGTTCCCTATAATAATAATAATCTATATCAAAGACAAAATGTCTAAAAATAGTTCAAAACACATAATTTCAGTATATTTTTCTACTTTTTAGCATCCTTTAGTGATAGCAATACTATTGTCTCTACATGACTTGTATACGGGAACATATCAACAGGTGTTACATTAACTATATCGTATAATGGAGAAAGATACTTTAAGTCACGAGCTAGTGTTGCAGGATCGCAAGAAATGTATGCAATTTTTTTAGGTTTTGTTTTTATTAATATATCTAAGAATTTTTCTGTTGAACCTTTTCTTGGCGGATCCATTATTACTGCATCAAAGAATATGCCTTCTTTATATTGATCTACTATAAAATCTCCTGCGTCTCCACAAAAGAATAAAGCATTATTTATATTATTGTTCTTTGCATTATTAATCGCATCTTTTACTGCGGCACTTTCTATTTCGACACCAATAACTTGTTTTACTTTTTTAGATGTAATTAAACCAATTGTACCTATTCCACAATAAGCATCTAAAATTAAATCATCTTTTGTTAAATTTAGACTATCAATTGCAAGTGAATATAATTTTTCTGTTTGAAAAGGATTTACTTGATAAAATGATTTTGGTGATATTTTAAACTTAATCCCACATAGTTCATCGATAATATATCCTTTACCTGATAGTATTCTTTCTTTTTCTCCTAATATGACATTAGTATCACGAGTATTAATATTTTGTACTATAGTTGATATACTAGGTTCTAATTTTTTTAATTGTTTTATAAAATCATTTCTACCTGGGAAAGAATCAATATTAGTAACAAGCACTACCATATTCTCATTAGTTAATTTTGAGTTTCTTATTAATATATGTCTAATAACACCTTTTCTTTTATCTTCGTTATATGGTTCTATTTTGAATTTTTTCATTAATGATTTAATTGTTACAATAATATGATCTGCTTCTTTATTTTCAATATAACATTTATCAATAGGTACGATGTCATGTGTTTTCTCCTTATAAAAACCAGTTACTATTTTTCCGCCTTTTATTTTTATTGGCATTTGTATTTTGTTGCGGTAATTATATGGATTATCCATACCAATAGTATCGTTAACTTTTGTATTAATATTGCCGATTCTTTTCAAACATTCATTTACTTTGTTTTTCTTATATTCTAATTGAGCATTGTAATTCATGTGCATTAATTTACATCCACCACAGTCTTTAAAATAAGGACAGGTGGGTTTAACTCTATCTTTACTAGTGATAATTCTATTTATTACTTTTCCATAAAATACATCTTTTTTTCTATACGTTGTTTCAATTAATGCTTTTTCTCCTATTAATAAGTCATCAATAAAACCAGTTACGCCTTCATATCTTACAACACCTTTTCCATCATTATTGATATCAAAGCATTCTACCTCAAATTGTAATTTTCTATATTTTTCTTTCATTTAATATATACTCCAAATTTAAACATTGCTCATTAATAATTATACATTATTTATGAGAATAATCTATAAATAAAAAGATTATAACTAGCAATGAGTCATAATCTTATAATATTTTAAAATTTAATTATTTTGATGGATTCATTAAATCTTTAATAAATTCGATTTCTTTTTCAACATCTAGTCTAGGGAATAAAGGAGAACCTTTTGTAACTGCTTCTCCACCTAAAACATCAAACTCATTTAATGATTCAAATGTTTGTTTTTCTTTTGATAAACCAAGTTGTTCGTATAATTTAATAGGAGCATTAATTAATACAGGACTCAACATGATTGCACATTGCCTTAATGTATTAGCTAAATGATTCATACAAGATTCAAGTATTTCTTTTTTACTTTCATCTTTTGCAAGTTCCCATGGCTTACTTTCTTCAATGTATTTATTTGCACGTGCTACATAATTTAAGACATCTATAAATGCTTCTGTAACGTGTAATGATTCCATATTATCGTGATATGAATTGATGGTGTTTCTTCCAAACATTTCTAATTCTGTATCATATGTTGTTTTACAACCATTATATGACGGAATAATATTAGAGAAGTATTTAGAAATCATTGCAACAGTTCTATTTAATAAATTTCCAAAATCATTTGCTAAATCAACATTTATTCTTTCTACAAATTGTTCTGGAGTAAAACTACCATCAGAACCAAATATTGTTTCTCTTACTAAATAGTATCTAACTGCATCTAAACCATATCTTTCAATAAGAGGTTCAGGTGCAACTACATTACCTTTTGATTTTGACATTTTTTCATTTTTCATCATAAGTAATCCATGGACGAAAACTCTATCAGGGATTCTTAATCCTAAAGCCATTAAGAAAATAGGCCAATATATTACGTGGAATCTAGTGATATCATTGCCAACTAAATGTAATATATGTGCATCATTAGACCAAAACTTATCAAATTTAGAAGTATCATCACTTAAATATCCTAATGCAGAAATATAATTAAGCAATGCATCTAACCAAACATAAACTACATGTTTTGGGTTTTCTTTAACTTTAATTCCCCAAGTGAATGTTGTTCTTGAAACACATAAATCTTCAAGTCCTGGTTTAATAAAGTTATTAATCATTTCGTTCTTTCTTGATTCTGGTGTAATGAAATTAGGGTGACTTTCATAAAAATCTAATAGTCTTTTTGAATATTTTGACATACGGAAGAAATATGCTTCTTCTTTAGCTTTATGTACTGGTCTGCCACAGTCTGGACAAATTTGTTTTTCACCTACTTGTGAATCAGTCCAAAATGATTCACAAGGTGTACAATACCATCCTTCATATTCACCAAGATAAATGTCATCTTGTTTTAGAAGTCTAGAAAATACTTCTTGAACAACATGTTCATGCTTTTCATCGGTGGTTCTAATATAGTCATCGTATTCTATGTTCATATCTTTCCATAGTTTTTTAATACCTAAAACTATTCCATCAACAAATTCTTTTGGTGTTACTCCTTTTGCTTCTGCATTTTTTTGTATTTTTTCACCATGTTCATCACTTCCAGTTAGAAAATATGTATCATCGCCTTTTGCTTTGTGATAACGAGCAATAGTATCCGCTAGAGTGGAACAATATGCGTGACCAATATGTAATTTCGCACTAGGATAGTAAATTGGTGTTGTTATATAAAATGTTTTCCCCATAATAATTTCTCCTTAAAAAAACCGTCACAAACGGTGACGGTTATTATTATTTCATTCCGTATTTCTTCATGAAACGATCGACACGGCCATCGTTTTGAGTAAATCTTTGTTTTCCTGTGTAGAATGGATGACATTTAGCACAAGTATCAACACGGATTTCTTTCATTGTTGAGCCGGTTTCGAATACATTACCACATGTAACACATGTAACTTTAATTCTGTTGTATTCTGGGTGGATATCTTTTTTCATTAATTTATCTCCTTCCGCCTAGGATAGTTACGTTAATCCTAAGAAAGCAAAGTTATTTTACCAAATAGGCAAAAAGTATACAACATAAATGTTGCTATTTTTGAATTTTGCTATTTAAAATATGCTTTATTAAAAGAGCTAATTCATGACCTGTATATTTTTACATTTCATTATTTGGATAACCTCTCTCTGGCATTGTGCCTCTAATTTCAAGACAATTGGAGTCTAATTCGAATACATTATCATATTTATTAATGACTTCTTTTATTGCTAATTTAATATTTGGATTAAACTCTACCATTGTTGTATAGGCAATAATAGGATCATTATTATAAGTGTTATTTATTTTATCGATGAAATGTATGTATTTTTCTTTAAAATTGAAAATGAAGATGTTTTTTATCTTCTGTTTTGCAATTAACTTAGCTTGATCAGTTGTCAGCGCCTAAATTAATTACTACAATGTCTAGTATAAAATTTGTATGATCTCATATGTTATATGATTTTAAAGTGGTATTAGCGTCAAAATCAGCCATATCAAACATATCTGGTATTGTTTTGATATTATAATTTTTTGTATACTCTGATTTATATATTAGGAAATAATCTGCACATATTAAATTTAATTCTGCATTGAGTTCATTTGAAGCATAAAATCCATAAAATATTGATGAATTTTCATACATTGCTAAAAATTCTTCATCATATTTTTTACTTACAATTTAATAGCCACATGTTAAAAAGTCACCATATATTTCAATTTTTAACTTTTTTTCTTTAGTAATTGGTAAAAATGATTCATCAATTAAAACTATATTTTGTTTTGGCTTATTTAATTCAATGACAATTGATTTATCGATATTTCCTTCATAATCAACTAATACTGAAAGGAATGGTTTATTATTTTTATTATCTATATTTGTTGTAATTATTGTTGCACTTACTTTTGCATCATAAAATGATGCTTCAAATCTTGAAGCAGAGAAATTGAAATAAGTAATGTTTTCTTTTTTATCATAATACATTCTACCAAACTATTTTATGTAATTAGTATTAGTTAAATCCATCATAATATTCCTTAATTATTTTACTTCAAATGAAGTTATAGTCATTGAAAGGTGATTGGATTAACTACTATCAGAAGTATAATATGAAAAAACTTTTAATAGAAAGAATTGGACTTTGGCTAAGAAATGCAATACGAGTTGTTATTTGGAAACAATGGAAAAAGACAATTTAACAAATACTATCATTAGTAAAACTTGGTATAGGTATGGAAGAAGCAAAAAGCTTAACATATTGTAGAAGAGGATATCAATTTATTTCTCATTCACATGTTGTTCAAAGAACAATAACTAACGCACGACTAAAGAAAAGAGGGCTCCTAGACCCTCTTGAATACTACTTAAAACAGGTAGCATAGAATGTTTATTTAAACCGTCTTATACGGAAGACCGTATGTAAGGTGGTGTGAGAGGAAACGGAAAAGTATTTACTTTTCACTCTCTGCTCGATTAAATACTGTATTTTTAGATAAAAAAACTAAAAAAATATAATTGTATTAATGTCAGGAGGTAAAAACCTAATGACAAAAAATAGTTATGGGAATACCGTCGTTGAACATATTAAGACTTATATTATTAGGTTATTATGTTAGAAGGATTAATTGCTTTAATAGAATTATATATCATTTATATAATTTTTAAAGAAATAAAAAAAGATAGAACTGATAAATAATCAGGTCTATCCACTAACAAAAATATTTTAAAATATTGAGTCTTAAAAGTCAACGGGATATTCCCGACTATTTAAAATGTGTTAATATAGAAAGCAATGAAAATGAAGCCAACAATCATGATAATTTTATAAAATAAATATATTTTAATACTAAATTGATAAAATAAATTATTGGTAATAATTGTTGTAAGATTGTTTTTTTTGTTACAAATGTGCTTTATCTTTGATAAAGTATATTTGAAGATTAGAGTTTTAGGAGTGTAAAAATGAAAGATGAATTAATACCAATTGGTAAAATGGCTCAAATAAATCATGTGACAATAGCAACTCTAAGATTGTATGATGAAAAGAATTTACTCAAACCTAGATATGTTGATCCACAAAGTGGATATCGTTATTATGATGTGCAACAAAACGCTGTTCTTGATATGATTGCATATATGAAAGAACTAGATATGAGTTTGATTGAAATAAAAGAAGTATTAGATTCAAAGGATATTACTTTGATTGAAAGTGTATTAGCTAAAAAGAATGATCAAATTCATAAAGAAATAAAAGAATTAAAAGCTAAACATGAAGCTATTGAAAGATCTATAAAAACAATAGAATATTATCGTAGATCTCCTACTGCAAGAATTCCTAATTTACAATTTATAGATCAAAGATATATTTATAGTATTAAATGTTTGCATAATTTTTATGAAAAAAGTATAGATGAGTATGAAGAATCGTTATCATTTTTAAGAAATGATTTATTAAATAATGGATTTTCATATATTCACACTTATAATGTTGGGACATCTATAAAAAAAGATAACTATAACTCTTTGGAGTTTGTCGCAGATGAAATATTTATATTTGTGGAAAATCAACAGTATAAAAATAGAAATGATATTAAAATAATTGAAAGTGGTATGTATGCTTGTATTTATGTTGAAGATTATGATGATGAGGAAGAATGTGCTAAAATTTTAAAAAAATATTGTGATGAGAATAATTATGTTATCTGCGGAGATTATATATGTGAAGTAATAACAGAATTTGCAGTTTTTGGAAATGAAAAAAGAAATATGTTTTTAAGATTACAAGTGCCTATTAAATTTTAATTTAATAAAATAAAAAAACTGTATTGACTCTCATCTAAGGGTAGAGTTTATCATATACTTATAAAGAACGAGGAGGAATATAAATGAGAAAAATTAAAATTGTTCAATATGGTTGTGGAAAGATGAGTAAATGGACATTGCGTTATGCATATGAACATGGTGCTGAAATCGTAGGTGCAATTGATGTTAACAAAGATATTATTGGAATGGATGTTGGAGATTTTGCTGGTCTTGGTGTTAAGACGGGTGTATTAATTTCCGATGATGCTGATAAAGTACTTGATGAATGTGATGCTGATGTTGCAATTGTTACTTTATTTTCATTTATTAATGATATTTATCCAATGGTTGAAAAATGTGTAAGAAGAGGAATTAATGTAATTACTACTTGTGAAGAAGCAATTTATCCAAATACTACTTCTGCAGCATTGGTTAATAAATTAGATAAATTGGCAAAAGAAAATGGATGTACAATTACTGGATCAGGAATGCAAGATATTTTCTGGATTAATATGGTTGCTACTGCAGCAGCAGGATGCCATAAAATTACTAAAATTAAAGGTGCTTATTCATACAATGTTGAAGACTATGGTATAGCTCTTGCTAATGCACATGGTTGTGATTTAACAAAAGAAGAATTTGAAAACAAAATTGCTCATCCTGAAGTGTTTGAACCTTCTTATGCTTGGAATGCAGTTGAAGCGATTTGTAGTAAATTACATTTAACTATAAAATCAATTACTCAAAAACATGTTCCTTATATAATTGATAAAGATATTAAATCAGAAACATTAGGTAAAGTTATTAAAGCTGGAAGATGTATTGGTATGGCTGCAGTTGTTACTGCAGAAACTATGCAAGGTATTACTGTAGAAGAAGAAACAATCGGTAAAGTATATGGACCAGAAGATGGCGATATGTGTGATTGGGAAATCTTTGGTGAACCAAATGTTGAATATCATGTTGTTAAACCTGCAACAGTTGAACATACATGTGCAACAATTGTAAATCGTATTCCATCTTTATTAAGAGCTCCAACAGGTGTTGTTAACTGTGATCAACTTGAAGAAATTTCATATTTAACTTATCCAATGGAATTCTATCTTGATTAATTTAATATATATTGATTAGTATCCTAATGAGGGAAGGGTGCTAATAATATGAGGCTCCTAGTTTATAGGAGCCTTTACTATAAAAATACCACATTTTCCTATTTTTCTTATTTTATTAAAAAAGCTTAAAATTTGCCATTTTTAGGCTTTTTTAAACTTTTTAAATTCTAAAATTTTATATTATTTCTCCAAATAAAAAAACCAAATAAATAATTTTTAAATATTTAATTTTTAACAAAACTTTAACATTTTATTAAAAAAATATAAATCAATTAATATTAATATTCTTTTGTAACAAATACGAGGAGGATATTAAGATGAAAAAAAATGAAAAAGAATTATTTGTTAAATCAATACGTGAAAAGTATGAAAAGAAAAGCGTTGATGAGTATGATGAAATAAAAAAACTTGATAATAAAGTATCGCTACCTGCTTATGTTTTTGCATATTGCTTTGGTCTAATTGGAGCACTTATTATGGGATTCGGTATGAGTTTAGTTATGACTAATTTTGGCACTTTTATAGGTTTATCAAATTCTATGCCATTTGGAATTGTTTTAGGAATTGCTGGAATAATTATTGTATGTTTAAATTATCCTTTATTTAAACTAATTTTAAATAAAAGAAGACAAAAATATGCTGAAAAGATAATTACTTTAAGTGATTCTTTGCTAAAATAATGACATAAACAAAACTTTAACATTTATTATTTATAATTATGTTAATAATATGTGGAGGTTTATGAGTGTGTTTAAATTATTAGTTGTGGAAGATGATAAAGAATTAAATAAAAATTTATGTTCGTTTTTAAATAATAATGGATTTGAAACAACTGGTTGTTTGTGGGTTGAAGATGCCTATGCAGCGATTTATGAAAATGTTTATGATCTTATAATATCGGATATTATGATGCCTAAAATAGATGGATTCGAATTTGCTAAAAGTATTCGTAAGAACAATAAGAATATTCCTATTCTATTTGTAACAGCAAGAGATGATATTTATTCTAAACAAAAAGGTTTTAGTATTGGAATTGATGATTATATGGTAAAACCAATAGATTTTGATGAATTGCTTTTACGTATAGGTGCTTTATTAAGAAGAACTAATATTGCCTCTAGTAAAAAGATTGTTATTGGCGATTTTAAAATGGATGTAGATGAACATACAGTGCTATTAAAAGATGATGAAATATTATTAACCAATAGAGAATTTAATATACTTTATAAACTTTTATCTTATCCTAAAAAAACATTTACACGAATTCAATTAATGAATGAATTTTGGGATTACGATTCTGATACTTCTTTACGTGCGGTTGATGTTTATATGACAAAACTACGTGCAAAGCTATCTAATTGTGAATATTTTGAAATTAAAACAGTTCATGGACTAGGATATAAGGTGATAATAAAATGAAAAAGACTAGTTTAATTACAAGATTGTTAAAGATATTTTATCATTACCTTTTATTCTTTTTTCTTGTTGCTTTTTTAGTGACTTGTTCTATGACTTTATTTATTACGACTTTTACTAAAGATTTAAATATTGTCTTGGATAATAATAATTTACAAAATGCCGCAAAGATAACATTTATAAATGTTTTGATATTAAGCACATTATTCACAATTATTGATATTATTAGAAGAAAACTAACAACTGAAAGAATAACAAAACATATAACTTTTGCGGCAAATCAAATGATGAAAGGGAACTTTGATGTAAGAATAAAACCTATTAATCAAATAGGAATAGATGATAATTATATCAATATTATTAATTGTTTCAATAAAATGGCGGAAGAATTATCTAGTGTTGAAACACTAAAAACTGATTTTATTGCTAATGTTTCACACGAAATGAAAACACCACTTGCAATTATTCAAAGTTATGCAAAACTGCTTGAAAATCCATATTTAGATGAAAAAGATAAAATAGAGTATGCAAAAAAAATCAATGATGCATCTAAAAATATGGCAGAATTAATTACGAATATTTTAAAATTAAGTCAATTAGATAATCAAAAAATATACCCAAATGTAAAAGAATATGACTTAGGAGAACAAATAACAAATTGTTTATTACAATTTGAAAATATTTGGGATGAAAAGAATATAGAAATAGAAGTCGATATTAAAGAAAATGTAATAATTCAAGCCGATAGTGAATTATTAAGTTTGGTATGGAATAACTTATTATCTAATGCATTTAAATTTACTAACATTAATGGAAAAGTTTCTATTAGTCTTTCATCATTAGAAAACAAAACTATTTTTAAAGTATCTGATTCAGGGTGTGGAATGAATGAAGAAGTAGGAAAACATATATTTGAGAGATTTTATCAAGGTGAATTATCTCATTCTAATCAAGGTAATGGTCTTGGTTTATCACTTGTTAAGAAAGTAATAGATATTGTGCATGGCGATATAGAAGTTGAAAGTAAAGTTAATGAAGGTACGACTTTTACTGTAATAATAGATAAGAATAATTATGAACATGAATAAGATTATTAAAAAAATATTATATCCACCCATTTTTATTAAAGGAATTCTTTCTATAGTTTCTTTGATATTTTTGATATATTCATTATGTAATTTAGATAATAAATCAATTATCGCAATTATTTCATATATTTTTGCTTGTTATGCTCTTACAGTATGGATTTTAACTATAATAAAAATTGTCAACAAAATAAGAAACAATAAAATATTTATATTTTTAAATTCAAAGGTTCGATTAAAAATAATTATTTCATTACTTACATCATTATTTTTAAATATATTGTATACAATTTTACAATTTTGCCTAGGAATTATATTTAGGTCATTCTGGTATATTATTATTTCATCATATTATAGTATTTTAGTGATTGTAAGATTTATATTATTAATATATAGTTTTAATAAAAACAATAATGATATAAAAAGTGCAAAAATATATGGGTTTTGTGGCATATTATTATTAATAATTAATTTAATATTAACATTTTTAATGGGATATATAATATTCTTTGATAAAACATTTTATAATCATAAAATTATTGTTATTGCGCATGCAACATATGCATTTACTTCATTAATTATTTCTTTCATTAATATTTTAAAGTATAAAAAATATAATAATTATATTTATTCTGCATCAAAAAATATAAGTTTTACTTCATCATGTGTTTCAATGATAACATTAGAAGCCTCTATGCTTTATGTATTTGGTAATGATATGAAAGTTGAAGAAATTAAAATGATTTTAGCGCTTACTGGTGCACTAGTATTTTCTATAATTTTATTTATAGCGTTATATATGATAATAATTACAATAAAAAAGAAAAAGGAGTATAAATTAAATGAACAATAAAAACGAATTCAAATATACTTATTCATCTAATAAACAAGAAATGATAAAAGAAATTAGAGAAAAATATATGAAAAAAAATGAAGATTCTTTTGATTATCTTTGTAAGTTAGATGAATCTGTAAGAAATAAAGCGACAATTTTATCAGTAATTATTGGTATAATTGGTGTTTTGATATTCGGTTTTGGAATGAGTTTGACGCTAACAGATTTAGGTGTAAATATAGGTATAAATGATAATAAAATATGCCTTCTTTTGGCTATTGTAATAGGTATAATTGGCTTAATTGCTTGTATTTTGGCATATCCTTTATATCGATTTGTTGAAAGAAAAGAAAGAGAAAAAATTGCTCCAAAAGTAATTAAGATAACGGATGAATTGCTAAAAAAATAATAAAATTATTATTGACAATACTTAGTAATACTTTATAAACTATACATGTACAAATTAATAGTTATCCTTAAAGGGGAGTAGCAAATAGTTAAATTCGTCATCACGGATATATTTATCTCGGATTTAACGGTCATTAATATGATTAGCAAGACCTTTATTCTTTTTATAGAATAGGGGTTTATTTTTATTTATAGGAGGTTGTATGCAAAAAAAAGTTGAAGAGTTAGAATTAGAACTTAATTCTAATATTGAATGTGGTTTGACAAATGAAATGGTTGAACAAAATAAAATAAAATATGGCGAGAATGTTTTATCAAAAAAAAAGAAAATACCATTTTTTATTAAATTGTTAAGTCAATTTAAAGATCCGTTAATAATTATATTAATTATTTCTGCACTTGTATCAATTATTGTTGATATTAATGAATGGGTAGAATCTTTGATAATAATGATTGTTGTTGTCATTAATGCTGCTTTAGGATTATATCAAGAAAATAAAGCGGAAAAGAGCTTAGATGCTTTGAAAAAAATGAGTTCTTCATCGTGTAAAGTTATTAGATCTAATTCTATAATTAGTATTCCATCTAATGAATTAGTTGTTGGTGATATTATTTTAGTAGAAGCAGGAGACTTAGTTCCTGCAGATGCAAGAATCATTGAATGTAGTAACTTGAAAGTTGAAGAAGCAGCCTTAACAGGAGAATCTGTTCCAGTTGAAAAAAATAATGAATATATTGAAAAAGATGATATCGCTCTAGGTGATAAACATAATTCACTTTTTTCATCAACATATGTTACAAATGGTAAAGCAAAAGCAATAGTTACTAATGTTGGCATGCAAACAGAAATTGGCAAAATCGCTGATATGTTAAATAATCAAAAAGAAGATTTGACACCTTTACAACATAAATTAAATAAAGTAAGTAAAGTAATTGGTTTAATGGCTCTTTCCATTTGTGTTGTTGTTTTCTTTTTAGAGATGGCAACATTTAATTGGGACTTCAATAAATTCAATGAAGCTTTTATTACCGCGGTTGCTCTTGCAGTCGCGGCGATTCCAGAAGGACTTGCTACTGTAGTAACAATCGTTCTTTCAATTGGTGTAACTAAAATGAGTAAGAAAAATGCAATATGTAAAAAACTACCTGCAGTAGAAACGTTAGGCTCATGCAATGTTATTTGTTCTGATAAAACTGGTACATTAACTCAAAATAAAATGACAGTTACGCATTTATATTTAAATGAAATTAAAGAAATTAAAAACTTAACTATTAATGAAAAACAAATGATTACATATTTTGCTATATGTTGTGACGCTCAAATAAGTAGAAAAAATAATGAAATAATTAGGATTGGAGATCCTACAGAACTTGCTTTACTTGATATTAATATGGTTCATGGTGATAGCATTAATAATTATAATAGAGTTTTGGATTTACCTTTTGATAGTGAAAGAAAATTGATGACAACAGTTATAAAAAAAGATAATAAATATGTTGCGATTACAAAAGGTGCGCCTGATAAGATTTTTTTAATTTCTATTAATAGTAAAGAAGATGTCGATAAAGCACTATTAGCAAATGAAAAAATGGCCAATAATGCTCTTAGAGTTTTAGCGCTTGGTATAAAAGAATTTGATGAAATACCATCACAAGAAGAATTAGAAAAAGATATTACTTTTATTGGTTTAGTAGGAATGATAGATCCCGCTAGAAGGGAAGTAAAAGAGTCAATTAGAATTGCTTCTGAAGCAGGAATTAAAACAGTAATGATAACAGGTGATCATATTGTAACAGCTTCTGCAATTGCAAAAGAATTGGGAATATTAAATGATGGTGATAAAGCAATTACTTCGAATGATTTAGCAAAATTAAGTGATGAATATTTAGAAAAGCATATTAAAGAGTATTCTGTTTTTGCACGTGTTGCCCCGAAAGATAAAGTTAGAATTGTTGATGCTTGGCAAAAGAATAATGCAATATGTGCGATGACTGGAGATGGAGTAAATGATGCGCCAGCATTAAAAAAAGCAGATATTGGATGTGCAATGGGAATAACAGGAACTGATGTATCAAAAGAAGCTGCTGATATGATTTTAACTGATGATAATTTTTCTACAATTGTTTCAGCGGTTAAAGAAGGAAGAGGTATCTATGATAACATTAGAAAATGTGTTAAATATCTTTTATCTTCAAATATCGGAGAGGTATTAACTATATTTATTGCTTCTTTATTTACAGCATTTGGTATTATTGATTTAGGTACTCCACTTGGTGCAATGCACTTATTATGGATAAATTTAATAACTGATTCGCTTCCAGCATTTGGAATTGGTATGGAGCAAGTTGAAGACGATGTTATGAAATTAAAACCAAGATCAAAAGATGAAGGTTTCTTTTCTGATGGCTATTATTGGAAAATTATTGTTGAAGGTGTTATTATCGGAGGAGTAACTCTTATTGCATATATTATTGGCAATAATATAGACCATTGTTTAGGACAAACTATGGCTTTTTTAACTCTTTCAACTACACAACTATTTCATGCATATAATGTTAAATCAAATCACTCTATTTTTAGTAAAAAATCATATAAAAATAAATTTATGAATTTTGCTTTTATTATTGGATTCTTATTACAAATTGTTGTGATTTATATTCCTGGCATAAGTGATTTATTTGAATTTTATCCTATGAATATTGGTTATTTTGCAATATGTATAGGTTTATCTTTAGTAATAGTATTAGTGATGGAAATAGTTAAATTGATTAATAGAATAAGAAATAGAATTAAATAATATTTTTACCGCATGCATATCCTGTAGATAAAGCTATTTGCATATTAAAACCACCGGTGAAGGCATCGACATCTATTATTTCTCCTATAAAATATAGATTTGGTGTTATTTTACTTTCGAATGTTTTAGGATTTAAGTCTTTGATTGAAATTCCACCTCTAGTTATTATTGCACGATTGAAGTCAGAAAGCCCCGTATATTCTAAATTGTATCTTTTTAAATAATTAATAATTTTTGTTCTTTCTTCTTTTGTTATTTGACATAACTTTGTTTTAGGATTAATTGATAATCTATTAATAAAGTCTGAAATCATTTGAATTGGTAGTAATTTGCTTAGTTCTTCTTTTAATGTAATATTAGAAAAAGAAGAGAATTCTTTAATTAATTTTATTTCTAATTGTTCTTTTGTTAAGCCTATTTTTAAATCTAAATACAATTTAATATCATCTTCATTACAAATAAGAGAACTTGTTTTAATTGCAATTGGTCCATCTATTAAACCATTATCAAAAGTTAATTCACCTTCGATAATGTTATGAACTTTATCATTATATGAATGTAACGCAACATTTTTTAATGTTAATCCTTTTGCTTCATAACTAACTTTATCTTTGATTTTAAGTGCAACTAAGCATGGCTTAGGTGAATTAATTTGATGATTGAACTTTAAAGCATAGTCGTATCCATCACCAGTTGATCCGGTTGATGGATATGACATTCCTCCTGTTGCTATAACAAGCTTATCTGCTTCTATTTTTTGTGTATTATTATAATATATATTAAAAGTTTTATTTTTATCGATTTTATCAATTTTAGTATGATAAAAAATTTTTACTTTATTTTTTTCACATTCTTTTAAAAGTGTCTTTGTAATATCACTTGCTTTATAACTTTTTGGAAATACTCTATTACCTCTTTCAGTTATTAAAGGTACGCCATTATTTTGAAAAAAATCTATCGTGTCTTTTGGTGAAAAAGTATTTAGTGCAGAATATAAAAACTTACCATTATGTGCGATATTTTTCATAAAATCGTTTACTGAACAGTTATTAGTAACATTACATCTTCCTTTTCCTGTAATGTATATTTTTTTGCCTGCTTTTTCGTTTTTTTCTAGAATAATAACTTTATGTCCATTTTTACTTGCTTCGATAGCGCACATTAATCCACTTGGACCAGCGCCAATAATAACTATATTCATAATAAACCTCGCTTGCTTATTAATTTATATCAAAAAACAAATTATTTTTTAATAGAAATAAGTATTTTTTATTTGAAAGCACTTTTATTCTCTTATAAAAATGTTTTGTGTTATCATTTATGTGTTGTTTATTTTTAGTGGGAGATTTAAAAATGATATCGATTCTTTCTTCTAATTCAGATTTTAATCTAATATTTACCTTGATGTTTATTTTAGGTGGATTAGGAATATTTTTATATGGCATTAATTTAATGGGGGATTCATTAAAAGCAGCCGCGGGTGATAAATTAAAAGTATTAATTGAAAAATCAACTAATACGCCAATTAAAGGAATATTTGTAGGTGCTGCGGTTACGGCAATTATACAATCGTCTAGTGGTACAACTGCTTTAGCGGTTGGCCTTGTTCGAGCAGGACTTATGAGCTTCCCTCAAGCTGTTGGAATTATCATGGGAGCAAATATTGGTACAACTATTACTTCATTTATAGTCGGCTTGAATATAGGCGATAATGCATTATGGTTTGTTGCACTTGGGGCGATAATGGTTTTCTTTTTTAAAAAAGATAAAATAAAACAAATAGGTAATATTATATTTGGATTTGGTTTATTGTTTTTTGGCCTTAATTTAATGGGTGAAAATCTAGGAGAATTATTAAATTATTACAATAGTGAAGTTCAAGTTGTATTTGAATGGTTAGGAAATAATCCATTTGGTGTAATTTTAGGTTTATTTATTGGTACAGGTATTACTGCGATTGTTCAATCATCTTCTGCGACAATTGCAATTGTTCAAGAGCTATATGGTGTTGGTAGAATCAGCTTAATGGCCTCTATACCAATTTTACTTGGCTGTAATATTGGTACAACTATAACAGCAATCTTCGCCTCGTTCGGTGGAGGAACTCAAGCAAAAAGAACAGCATTTGTTCATACATTATTTAATGTTTTGGGAACAATGATATTTATGATATTTATTTGGGCATTTGTTCCTTTAATAGAAGTTATCGAAACTAATGTTTTACTTCCTCTTGGCGTGGGTAAAAAAATGACACTTGCGGTTGCTCATATAATATTCAATCTTTCAACAACATTTATTTTATTCTTCTTTATTAATCAAATGGTATCTATAACTACTAAATTAATAAAAAACAAACAAGAAGAGAATATTATGGAAGAGTTGCTTGATTATACATTGATAGATAAATCACCAGTACTTGCTCTTTCTTTTGCAAAAAAAGCAATTGATTTTATGGCAGATAAAGCAAAGCGATATATCGATATTTCTTTTGAATATAGTTTTGAAAACATAAAAGAATTGTATGAAGAATCAGAACAAATTGAGAATGATTTAGATATTTTAGACAAACGTATTCATGACTATTTAAATAAACTAATAATAACTGATATGGATGAAAAAACATCAATGTTATTATCTAAATATTTAGATCAAATTAAAGATTTTGAACGTATAGGTGATCATTGTAATAATATAATTAATTTCTTTAAAGTTAGATATGATGAAGATATGCATCTAACAAAAGAAGGAGAACAAGATTTACATCAAATATATTCTGTATTATTAGATATGTCAAACGATACATATAATGCCGTTATTAAATGGTCTAAATATTATGCAATATCTGGAAAAGTATTTGAGGATGAAATAGATAAATTAGAACAAGTTTTTTATAAACGCCATATTCATAGAGTAGAAAGTGGCATTTGTACTATATTAAATTCGGAACATTATGCGGAAATATTATCAAATGTTGAAAGAATGGGCGATCATTTATATAACATTTGTGAAAGTATAGAAGCGCAGTAAAATGAATAAATAACATTTGATCATCATATCTTTAATAAGGAGGATGATTTTATGGAAGAAAGTAATAAAAAATTAGATAATACTATTTTTATAAAAGAAAGAAAAAAAATCGAATTAAAAGGGGTGAAAAAATTAGATAGTTTTGATAAGAAAGAATTTTTATTAGATACGACTCTTGGTTATCTTCATGTTCTTGGAACCGATTTAAGTTTAGGCGCGATGGATTTAGATAAAGGAGAATTGACAATTGACGGTTTAATTAATTCGCTAAAATATATAGATGAACCCAAAGAAAATAAGGAAAGCTTTTTAAAAAGACTATTTAAATAATGAGTTTGTTTTCTCAAATTCAGGTTATTGCGGGATCTATAATATTTGGCTGGTGTGTATCATTAATATGGATATTTATTGAAGTATTTATTAAAGATTTTAAACATCAATATTTAAGACTTCTAATTGAAGTGCCATTCTTTTTAATTGCTTTCTATTTGTATGATTTATTTTTAATATATTATATAGATGGCGTTTTAAATGTTTTATATTTATCCGCGATTATTCTTGGAATATATTTATTTTTTAAATTTTATAATAAATATTTTTCTTTATTCTTTTATAAAATTAAATATAAATTTAAAACTAAAATTTTAAATCCCATTTATTTGAAAATAAGTTGTTATAAAGATATACTTAAAAATAGAAAAGAAGAAAGGAAAAAGAAGAGACATGGAAGAAAAAAAGAAAAAAAAGAAATATAGGTTAAGTTCTATTTTTTATATAGGAATATTTGTTTCTGGAATTATAATGTTTTCTGTTGCACTTGCTTCTTTATCAATTAAGTATATTAACAATCAAAAGTTAATTAAAGAAAAAGAAAAAATACAAGAAGAATATAATTACATAAAAAATATAGATGCTGATGTTCGTGAAGGATATTATGTTGTATATGCTGATGGAGAATATGCACTTAATATGGATGGAGATATAATAGTAATATATTAAAAAATGTCGTTTCTAATAATTCGACATTTTTTTAATAATTAATTTTTTATAATTCTAACTGGGTGATCTTTATGAAAAGTAGAATTATAAAAAAAGAGAAGAATTTAATAAGTATATATATTGATTTGTTATTCTTATTACTTACTATATTGTTAGCATTAAAAGGAACTCCGTTTTTTTATATAATAGTCTTATTGACGATATCTTCTAATTATAAAGAAAGAACATATGCTTTAGTTAATATTATATCAATAATAATTGCTTTTATTTTATCAATCAACAAAGGATATGAGATGTGTATTATATGCGCAACATTCTTTTTATTTAAAATATTTTCAAATTATTTCATTAAATCTTTAAACATTAAAAGGATGTTGCCATATGTTGTAACAAATCTTATTGTATTTATTATTTATTTTCTTCCATCAATATCTTTTGTTAATTTTACTAATCTTCTTTTTTCATTTTCATTTTCATTTTTACTATTCTATGCTTTTCATAAAATACTAAGTTCATATCAATATTCAATAAACTCTATAGATTCAAAAGATAGAATTATTATTTATACTATTTTTCCATTTTTATTTGATAGTATTAACTATTTTTATTTATTTTTTATCAGGCTTATCCATATTATTTTAATTAAATCCGCGAAGTTTTCAGAAGCTTTATCCGCGGTTATTTTAATGTGCTTCTTTTTGATATATTTTTATAATGTATCTCAAATAGAAATATTGTTATTAATTATTCCATTTTTATTTACGTTTTTATTAGCTAAAAAATACAAAATAATTGTATATTGTATTTCTTATATAATATCTTGCTTTTTTATTTTAGATGAATTTTATGTTAGCCCCAGTTTTTATCAAGGATTAATATCAATAATTGTTTCTTGCTTAATTCCAGAAGATTTTTATATAAAACTTAATTCGGTTTTACTTAAAGAAGATGAAGAAGAAAAAAATGTTGATACAGATAAAATTGATAACATTATTAATTATTTAACATTAGTATTAGATTCTAGATTGGAATATAAGAATGATCCTCTTGATAAAATATATAAAGAATTAAAAAATGATTTATGTAAAGATTGTATTAATAATGAAAAATGTAATTTAAAAGAAATAATAAAAAATGGAATTAAAAACAAATATGAAAAAGATGAAAGAAAAGTGATTGTAGATAAATGTATATATCCTTATAAATTGTTTAAAAGAACATTAATTTTTAATGAAATATATAAAAAAGAAGAAAAGAAGAATTTAGAAGAAATAGAAAACAAGTCTATGTATTTAAAAGAGTTAGAAAATTTGTACTATCCTTTAAAAGAAAATAAAACAAACAATAATAGTATTGATGACATAAAAAAAGAATTAAAAGAAGAAGGAATAGATTTAATAGATTTAAAAAAGTATGCATCAATTGTTGAAGTTGAAGTTTTAAAATATCATGTTGATGATGAAGAAATTATACTATCCGTTATTGAAAATAATTATAAGAAAAGTTTTATTTTCTTAGATAAAAAATATTCATTTTCTCTAGGTGGATATATTTTATCATTTTCATGTAAGCAAAAATATAATATAAATATTGAATATTTTAAAAAAGGACTTTTAAAAAATATATCTGGAGATAATTTAATATACTTTATAG
The DNA here is from genome assembly GCA_964456095.1 of uncultured Erysipelotrichaceae bacterium. Lineage (GTDB taxonomy): Bacteria > Bacillota_I > Bacilli_A > RFN20 > CAG-449 > CANRPC01. Next base: position 26,412 of record CAYVZF010000004.1, on the reverse strand, counting down.
AAGATAATGAATTTAAGTTGTTTTTAAGTGATGGAATGGGACATGATAAAAATTCGGAATTACTTAGTAATTATCTATTAGACTCTTTAATAGCTTATTCAAAAATAGATAATAATTATTTAAGGCAATTAGAGACAATAAATAGATTGTTATATAAAAAATCAAATGAAGAAATGTATGCAACATTAGATTATTTCATTTTAGATTTAGTTTCTTTAAAATTCACTTTATTTAAAGCAGGATCATTTCCAACCTTTATATATCATGATGGGAAGTTAAAAGAATCAAAGAGAAATTTTGCTCCACTTGGAATTTTAGAAAAAATTGACCCCTTTGCATATAAAGATGTATTAAGTGATGGAGATATTATTATTTTTATGTCAGATGGGTTTGGTAATGATGTATTAAAAATAATAGAGAAAGCAATAAGTGAAAACTATAATGAAGATTTAGAAAGACTAACAAGTAAAATTAAAGATAATCTATTAATAAATGACAAAACAGTAGATGATAAGACACTTGTTTTAATAAGAATTGAAATAATTAAATAAAGAATATAAAATGTTGTTTGGTGAGGAAGATGCTGGAATTATCAAACAAAAAACATTATTTACTTGCGTGTTCGGGAGGACCAGATTCTATGGCCCTTTTTCATATGTTACTAAAAGATAATATTCATTTTGAAGTTGCTTTTGTTAATTACCATAAAAGAAAAGAAAGCATTATTGAGGAAGAAAGTGTTAGAAAGTATTGCAAAAATAATAATATTGTTTTTCATTTACTTGATACAACAGGGATGACCTATGAAGGTAATTTTCAATCTTGGGCTCGATTAATTAGATATGATTTTTTTGCTGATATAATTAATAAACGAAATCTAGATGAAGTTTTAGTCGCACATCAAAAAGATGATTTGATCGAAACATATATTTTTCAAAAAAATAGGAAAGGTATTTATTCTTATTATGGAATTAATAAAGTCAGTAATTATAAAAATATAGTAATTAGAAGGCCATTATTAAATTATAGAAAAAAAGAATTAGAAATTTATTGTATAAATAATAATGTTCCATATTTTATTGATTCTTCGAATTTAAAAAATGATTATTCAAGAAATGTTATAAGACATACTATTGTCGAAAAAATGAATGAAAAAGAAATTAATGATATTATTGAAGAAATTAATAATAAGAATCAATATGAAGAAAGCATTAATAAAGCATCTAATGAATATATAAAAAAAAGTGATAAGTATATAATTGATGAATTTAAATTACTTCCACTAGATATTCAAGAAAGAATTGTTTTTTGTTTAGTAAGTAAATATAAAAATAGACTCTCTAAAAGAGAAACAAATTCGATAATAGATTTTATTACTTCAAGCAATGCAAGTGGAATAAAAACTATTAATAAAGAAGTAAGCTTAATTAAAAATTATGGTTTATTTTATTTATCATTAAATAAACAAAATTATAATTACTATATAAAAAAGCCTATGATTATAGAAAATGATATATTCTTTTTTGATTTAATAAATGGTAAAGAATCATTTTTTATTAAAGAAGGTTCATATCCACTTACCATTTCTATTGCGCGTAAGGATGAAAAAGTTAAAATTGGTAAAATTGAAAAAAAAGTTAATAGATTATTTATCGATGAAAAAATTGATATAGATTTACGAACAGTTTGGCCTTGTATTAAAGACTGCAATAATAAAATCATTTATTTCCCAAGAAGAAAAGACGAAAAGGTGAACAACAATACTGTTTTTAAAATTAAACTTTAAATAACATTAAATTTTATAAAAGGTATGCATATTTAAACATATTGTAATATTTTTTATTATATTTTGGGTAAAATATATTATGCATATAAAATGAAATAAAAAATTGCTAATTTGTAGCGGATTTATTAGTATTATGTTAAAATAACATAATCAAACAAAATTTAAGGAGGTAATGAAGTGAAAAAGAAAACAAAATGGTTATCATATTTGATGCCTTACTTACTAGTTTTTGCAATCATTGCTGTTGTCATATTTTTCTGGGGTGGGAAAAGCACTTCATATAGTTGTTCATATACAGAACAAGATATCGTATATAGAGCAATAGATGAATATAATAACACTGAATATTCATATAAAGAAAGAGCAATGAATTCAGTTCTTTGGACTGATGATATTAAATCACTTTCACTTGCTAATTATAGAGATCATATTCAAGTATCAGGTACAGTTAGTGTTAGTGAAGATAAAGTAAAAGATAAAGGCGATTCAACTAAATATGTATTGTGTTCATTTAGTGTTTCTATTGCTAATACAGAAGAGAACTGGACTATTTTAAGTTATATTACTTCATCGAGAATGAATTATAACAATTACACAGATCCTAATGATGATACTATTTACTATACAAGTAATATTTTATCATATAGAGATCCATATGAATCTAATGGATTTATGGATTATCTACCTACAATACTTTTATGCGTTGGTACATTAATTGTAGGTGGTTTATTAATTTCTAAATTGGGTAATTCAATTAATAAATCAAATTCTTCTGCAATGGACTTTAATAGATCTAGAGCAAGAAGAGAAGATGCATCTAATGTTCATTTTGATGATGTGGCTGGATGTGAAGAAGAAAAAGCAGAAATGGTTGAGTTAGTTGATTACTTACGTCAACCTGAAAAATATTCAAAATATGGTGCAAAATTACCTAAAGGTGTATTACTTGTAGGCCCACCTGGAACAGGTAAAACATTACTTGCAAAAGCAGTCGCGGGAGAAGCTAAAGTACCATTCTATAGCATTTCTGGTTCTGATTTTGTTGAAATGTTTGTCGGCGTTGGTGCTGGTAGAGTTAGAGATATGTTTAAAAAAGCAAAGCAAACTGCACCATGTTTAATCTTTATTGATGAAATAGATGCAGTTGGTAGACAAAGAGGTGCTGGTCTTGGTGGTGGTAACGATGAACGCGAACAAACACTTAACCAACTTCTTGTTGAAATGGATGGATTCTCTGATAATGCAGGTATTATTGTAATTGCTGCGACAAATAGAGAAGACGTTCTAGATCCAGCCCTATTAAGAGCGGGAAGATTTGATAGACAAATCACAGTTGATTTACCAGATAAAAATGGTCGTGAAGCTATTTTAAAAGTTCATGCTAAAAATAAAACAATCGATAAGAGTGTTGATTTTGCAAATATTGCAAAAAGAACAGTTGGTTTCTCTGGTGCTGATTTAGCAAACGTATTAAATGAAGCCGCAATACTTGCTGTTAGAGATGGTAAGTCAATTATCACAACTAAAGAAATCGATGAAGCGATTGATAGAAGAATCGCAGGACCCGCAAAAACTACAAGAAGTTTAACAGAAAAAGAAAAAAGGACAGTTGCTTATCATGAGGCAGGTCATACTATCATAGGACTTAAATATCCTAATTCTGATAAAGTTCAAAAAGTAACAATTGTTCCTCGTGGTAGAACTGGTGGTCATGTATTAATGACACCTGAAGAAGATAGATTCTTAGTATCAAAAGAAGAATTAATCGCACGTATTGTTGGATATTTAGGTGGTAGATCTTCTGAAGAAGTATTCTTTGAAGATGTATCTACAGGAGCATCTAATGATATAGAAGTAGCAACACGTATAGCTCGTGCAATGGTTACAGAATATGGTATGTCATCTCTTGGACCAATTCAATATGAATCAAGAGGAGATTCGGTATTCTTAGGAAGAGATTATACATCAAATCAAAAGAATTTCTCATCGCAAATAGCTTTTGAAATCGATAATGAAATTCGTAGTATTATTGATGAAGCTCATGAAACCGCGGTAAAATTAATTAAAGAATATTCAAATGAAGTCACATTAATCGCGGAAGCGTTAATTAGAAAAGAAACTTTAAATTCTGAAGAAATTGATTATTTGTTAAAAAATGGTATTCTTCCTGATGAAGAAAAAGAACCTGTTAAAGAAGATATAACTGAGGAAGGAAATGAAGAGACTAAATAAGTCTCTTCTTTTTTAAGATTTATGAGTTTTAAAATTGGTGATATTGAAATTGAAGGTAAAGTAATCCCTGCTCCACTCGCGGGGTATACTAATTCAGCATATAGAAAATTATTAAAACAATATAAGGCGTCATACACTGTTTCAGAAATGATTTCTGATTATGCTTTGATTTATAAGAATCCTGAAACTTTAAAAATGATAAAAATAGATGATGATGAACATCCTGTCGCGCTTCAGCTATTTGGAGGAAGTAAGGCGTCTTTGTTAATGGGACTTAAAGTCTTACAAGAAGAAGCAAATTATGACATATTAGATATAAATCTTGGTTGCCCTGTCAATAAAGTAGTTAAAGGTAAAGCTGGATCTTCATGGTTAATCAAAGGAAGAGAAGAAGAATTATATGATACGATTAAATCTATTTGCGAAGTAAGTAAAAAACCTGTAACAGTAAAAATAAGATTAGGATGGACGCATGAAGAAATTAATTGTGTTGAAATATCAAAGTTGCTTGAAAAAGCAGGTGTAAAATTAATTGCCATTCATTGTAGAACACGTTCTGATTTTTATGATGGTAAAGCAAATTATGAATATGCAAAATTAATAAAAGAAGCAGTTAACATCCCTGTTGTAGTAAATGGTGATATCGATACTCCTATTAAAGCAAAAGAAGTTTTGGATTATACAAAAGCCGATGCTGTTATGATTGGACGTGCAGCACTTGGAAATCCTTATTTAATTGAAAGAATTCAAACATATTTACAAGATGGTATTTTATTAAAAGAAGCAAGTCTTGAAATGCAAAAAGAATTATGCATTAAACATTATATGATGTTAAAAGATATTAAAGATGAATATATTGCAATTAGAGAGATGAGAACCATAGCACCTCTATATTTTAAAGGCGTTCCAAATTCTAAGGATTGTCGTATTGCTTTTGTTAAAGCAGAAAATGAAAAAGATTTTTTTGAAGCAATAGAGCTTATATAATTAATTAAATATTGTTATGTATTAAATAAAATTGTATGCAATAATACATATGTTTTTATTTTGTTATTGTTCTTTACTTAACAATCTTTAATTGTTAAAATAATAACGATGTATTAAAGGAAGGTAATTAATATGGAAGAAAAATTATCAGATCAAGAATTAGTAAGAAGACAAAAAGTCGAGAAAATAAAAGAATTAGGCTTAGATCCATTTGGACAAGCGTTTGAAAGAACTCATCATTCACAAGACATTAGAGATATACTTTCAAATAAAACACATGAAGAAGTTGAGGCGCTTAATTTGAATGTTGCTATTGCGGGTAGAATAATGTTTATTCGTAAAATGGGAAAAGCTAGTTTTTTTTCAATACAAGACTTAAAAGGTAAAATGCAAGTATACATTTCTATTAATGATATTGGAGAAGATGAATATAATTTATTTAAAATGGCTGATATCGGTGATATTGTTGGTATTAATGGAGTTGCTATGTTAACAAGAACAGGCGAACCAACAATTAAGTGTTTAAAATATACACATTTATCAAAAGCATTAAGACCACTTCCTGAAAAATTTCATGGCTTAACTGATAAAGAAGAACGTTATAGAAGACGTTATGTTGATTTGATAATGAATGAAGATGCAAAACGTGTTGCAATATTAAGACCTAAAATTATTCGTTCTATTCAAGAGTATTGTGATAATCTAGGATTTATAGAAGTTGAAACACCAGTGCTTCAACCTATTCAAGGTGGTGCGACAGCACGTCCATTTGTAACACATCATAACGCTCTTGATAAAGATTTTTATTTAAGAATTGCAACAGAGTTACCACTTAAAAGACTTATTGTTGGTGGGCTTGAAAAAGTATATGAAATAGGAAGATTATTTAGAAATGAAGGAATGGATTTAACACATAATCCTGAATTCACTACGATTGAATTATATGAAGCATATGGTGATTTGTCCTCTATGATGAAAATCACAGAAGGAATGATTAGATATGCCGCGAAAAAAGTCGCAGGAAAAGAAGAGTTTATAAATATTTTTAATCCTGAAGGAGAAAAAATAGATATATCAAAACCTTTTAAAGTTGTTACAATGTGTGAAATGATTAAACAAGAAACAGGTGTTGATTTTAAAGGAAATAATTATTCATTAGAAGAAGCAATAGAACTTGCTAAAAAACATGGTGTAGAAATTGAAAAGCATTTTACAGTCGGACATATAATTAATGCGTTCTTTGAAAAATTCTGTGAAGAAAAATTGATTCAACCAACATTCTTATGTGGACATCCAGTTGAAATATCACCACTTACTAAAATTGATACAACTGATAATAGATTCGTTCAAAGATTTGAATTATATATTGGTGGACATGAATTTGCTAATGCATATACTGAATTAAATGATCCAATCGATCAAAAGAATAGATTCATTGAACAATTAAAAGAAAGAGATGCCGGTAATGATGAAGCAAATGAAATGGATTTAGATTTTGTTGAATCATTAGAATATGGTATGCCACCATGTGGTGGGGTAGGAATGGGAATCGATAGACTTGTTATGTTTTTAACTGAACAAACATCTATTAGAGAAGTATTGTTGTTCCCACATATGAGAGATAGATAAAAATTAAAAACTGTTGAAGATCTAAATAATAATTAGAAAAAACAACAGTTTTTTAGTGTGAAATACAATTAAATATCAAATTATTTCATGGAGGAAGTATGAAATACAAAATAATAAATTTAAAAGAACATGAAGAATTAATAAATAAAGCTGCAGATTGGTTCCATGAAAAATGGGGTATACCTCTTGAAGCGTATTTGGATAGTATGAATGAAGGATTAAAAAGTAATACTATACCTTGTTGGTATTTAACTTTATGTGGCAATGAGATTGTTGGAGGACTTGGAGTAATTGAAAATGATTTTCATCCTAGAAAAGATCTAGCACCTAATGTTTGTGCGGTTTATGTGGAAGAAGAACATCGTAATAAACATAACGCTGGTAAAATGCTTAATAAAGTATGTTTAGATTTAAGTAAAAAAGGAATTACTACATTATACTTAGTTACTAATCATACTGGTTTTTATGAAAGATATGACTGGAAATATTATTGTGACGTCCTTTGTGATGGGGAAGAAAAAATGTCACGTATATATATACATAAATGTTAAAGGAGGGTTATTTATATGGCGGAATTGATAAAATTGTTTCTAACATTTTTTAAAATAGGTCTTTTCACATTTGGTGGAGGATATGCAATGATTGCTCAAATAAGAGAAGAAGTTGTTGAAAAAAATAAGTGGTTAGATGAAGAAGAACTAATTCAAATTATTGCAATCGCAGAATCAACACCAGGCCCTGTAGCAATTAATATGGCTACTTATGTTGGATATAAAAAAAAGAAATTTTTTGGTAGTTTACTTGCTACACTTGGAGTAGTACTTCCTTCTTTTGTTATTATCCTTTTAATATCATTAGTATTAGATTCATTTATGAGCAATTTATACGTACAATATGCATTTGTAGGTATAAAATGTGCCGTTGCATTTTTGATTTTAAAAGCAGGAATTGGAATGTTAAAAAAATTAGAAAAGAAATTTGTTCCAATGTTTATATTTATAGTTGTTTTAATTTTAGAAATAATATTTGAAATATTTTCGATTTCTTTTTCATCTATTTATTTTATTTTACTTGGAGGTATTATTGGATTATTTGTTTATTCTTTTTTATCGTCAAGAAAGAAAGGAATGAAATAGTATGGAATATTTAATACTTTTTTATGAATTCTTTAAAATAGGTCTTTTCACATTTGGTGGAGGATATGCTATGATACCTTTAATTCAAGAGGTAGTAATTGAAAAATATGCATGGTTAACAGAAAGTGAATTTTTAAATTTTATTGGTGTTTGTGAATCAACACCAGGCCCTGTAGCAATTAATATGGCTACTTATGTTGGGTTTACTCAAGGAGGATTTTTTGGGAGTGTTTGCGCGGTTGTTGGGGTAGTACTTCCTTCTTTCATTATTATTCTTTTAATTGCTATAGTATTAAAAAATCTAACAAATAATAAACACTTTAAGAATTTTATTAAAGGCGTAACGCCTGTAATTGTTGGATTATTAATTTCTACTGGTATTGTAATGCTTTTCAAAGCATTAGGATATGTTTCAATTAATGAATTTGTTTTAGATATTAAAGCTATTATTATTTTCTTCCTTCTTGTTATAGTTTATTTCTTATATAAGAAGTTATTTGATAAAAATATGTCTGCTGTATTAATAATTATTTTTTCGGCATTGTTTGGCATTTTAATAAACGTTTTATAGAAAAATAATTAAAGTGTTAATGAATAAGAAAAAATCCATTTGGATATAATGTATAGTAGTGAATTACTATTAAGGGGAAGAAAATGGAACATTTTTCTAAAGACACTGAAAAAATATTATCAAAAGCTGAAACGATTGCTTTTTCATTAAATCATGGTTTTGTAACTAGTGAGCATGTCCTTTTAGCGTTACTTAAAGATAACGATCAATTAATTACAAAAGAATTAAATAGACAAAAAATAGATGCTGACACAATATATAAGAAAATAAAAGGATTATTTTCTAAAAAAGAAAAAGATCCTCAATATATGGAATATACAATAGAATTAAAACTTTTACTATCAAAGGCATCAACATTATCAAAAGAAAAAAAGGAAGGATTTATCACTCCTCTTATTCTTTCTTATGCAATTCTTCTTGAAGAGAACTGCGGGGCATATGTTTTATTAAAAAAATTAAAAGTCAATATTCCATTATTAAAAGATTCAATGTTTGCTAATAAAAAGAATTCTGATTTAGATTTAATAACTGATTTACATCGTTTAGGAATTAAAAATAGTGATCCATTAATAGGGAGACAAAGTGAATTAATTCAACTTATTAATGCTTTATCTAGAAGAAATAAACCTAATGCTATTTTAGTAGGAGAACCAGGAGTAGGCAAAACCGCGATTGTAGAAGAACTTGCTAAACAATTAGAAGAGAATAAAATTCCTTCGCTTCTTGGAAAAAGAATATATGAATTAGATATTGCTTCAACTGTAGGTGGCACTAAATATAGAGGAGAATTTGAAGAAAAAATAAAAAAAATCTTAAAAAAAGTAACAGAAGAAGGAAACGTTATTCTGTTTATAGATGAAATTCATAATATAGTACATGCTGGAGGAGCAGAAGGTGCGATTGATGCATCAAATATTTTAAAACCATATTTATCTAGAGGAGATATTCAATTAATAGGAGCAACGACAGAAGATGAGTTCGATGCTGTTTTTGAAAAAGATAAACCTCTTAAAAGAAGATTCCAAGTTATTAAGATATATCAAACAACAATTGAAGAAACAAAAGAAATATTATATAAAATTAAACCTTTATATGAATCATATTATAATAAATTAATTAGTGATGATATCTTAGATGAAATAGTTCATCTTGCTAATATTTATTTAAAAGATATGTCATTCCCTGATAAAGCAATAGATATACTTGATAATTCTTTAGTTTTATCTAAATCTTCATATCTAACTAAAGAAGATGTTAACAAGACAATGTCTCTATTTTATAAAATAGAAAGAAGTAATAAAAACAAAGTGGATGAATTATTTTTAATATTAAAAAATAAAATTATAGGTCAAGATAAAGCATTAGAATCATTATATAATTCATTATTAGAATTAGATTTAGATGTTAAAGATGATAATAAACCATTATTAAGTTTATTGTTTTTAGGACCTGTAGGAGTAGGTAAAACTTTAGTTTCTAAGTTAATAGGGGATACCTTATTCGGACTAGAAAATGTTTTAGTTTTAAATATGTCATTATATCAAGAGCCGTATTCATTAAAAGAATTACTTTCCTCTAATAAAGGAATTTATGGAGAAGAATCTAGTTCATTTATTAAAAAAATAAAAACACATCCTCATTTGCTTATTGTATTTGAAGAGATTGATAAAGCAAGTAATGAAGTACTTGATTTTATATTATCCATATTAGATCGTGGAGGATTTTATGATTTAAGCGGTAAATACGTAGATATGCACGATGTTATGATAATAATGAATACAAATTATGGTTTTAAAGGTGAAAATATTTTTTCATCTAATATTAAAAGAAATACTACAATTATTAATGAAAAAAATATATTAAGTCAAAGATTTAGACAAGAATTTATTTCTAGAATAGATGGGATTATTAAATTTGATTATTTAGATAGAAGTTCTATATCAAAAATATCACAAGAGTATGCAAAAGATTACATATTTGATGAAAATGAATTAAGTGAAATAAATTATGATGAAAAAGAATATGCACAATATGGAGCATTTTTAATTAAAAGAAATGTAAAAAAAGCATTAATTAAAAATAATAAAAAAAAGATATTAAATTAATAAGCCTTTGATATAATATATATCAAGGCAGGTATTTTTAATGAACAATTTTTTCTCAGTAGAGGTAGATGGAAATAATAGACCAGTATTTGAAAAATATATGGTTAAAAGAATATCAAATAAAACAAATAAAGAAATCGAAGAGATGAATATTAGAATTAATTCTTTTCAAAATAAATTTAAAAGCATTTTTTCTAAATTATCTTCTATTTCAATGTTATTATCTTTTCCTTTTATATTAATTGGACTTTCTTATTTTATATATCAAAATATAACAAATGCATTAATAGGAATAATTGGTTTTGTTGTATGCCTTAGCTTATCTTTTTTATTTATGTTTTTAGAGTATAAAAAAACAAAAAAAATAAATAATAGTGAAGAGTTTATAGCACTTAATAATGATGCGGAAAAATTAATAAAAAAAGCATATTTGGAATTGGGTATAAATGAAGAATTAAAAGGAATAGATTGTTATTTTAATTATTATGAAAATAAAAAAGGAAAGTTGACTTCTTCTCTTTTATATAAATCTTTAATGGTCAAAGAGTATTTAGTATATAAAGACGAATTATATTTATATTTTGTTGATGTCTATGCATTAATTAAAATTCCTCTTTCATCTATTAAAGGATTTGATCAAAGCGATAAATCTATTAATTTTTATGGTTGGAATAAAAAAGAATTACCTTCATCTAATACATATAAAAAGTATAAAATAAAAACACTTAATAATATGTATTTTAAAATTCCATCATATTGCTTGTTAGATATTGAATTAGATGGAGAAGAGTATTCTATTTTAATAGCAAGTTATGATAAGGAAATAGTAAAAAATTTATTAAATATTAATGATTAAGTGAATACTAGAAACGGGTGATAATGTGAAAAAACATTTGTTTCTAGTTTTTTTGTTATTTTTATTTAGTTGTAATAATAATAATGTTATAAGTGATGTATTATTAAGTGAATATTCTGTTTCTAGTGATGATTTTACTATTGAAGAATCTATGTCATATTCATCAGAAAATGATCATGAATATAAAATAACTTATTTAGATGAACATGTATGTAAAATTATAATAAATGCTCAAGAAATTGTTTATAAAGCAGATAAAATAATTGATGGTATTGAGTATACTTTGGACAATAATTTGTATTTAGTTGATGATAGTGACATTTGTAATTTTATTGTAATAAATGGTGGTAAACTAATAATTAATGAAACTACAATTGTAAAAAAAGGCGAAACAAAGAATAAAAATGATAATACTTTAAAATATGGATTAAATGCTTCTATTCTTGTAATTGGTGAAGATTCAAATGTGAAAATAACGAATTCTGTAATTAATGTTTTTTCTTCGTATTCATCGGCGATACATTGTTTAGAAAAAGGAAGTGCTGATGTTGAAATGACTGATATATTAATAGTAAATGATAATAGTCATGTATATTCAATATTAAATGATGGAATAGTAATCTCAAAAAATATATTAACTCTTTCAAATTCTTCATTTGTTAATGCATTTACCATTTATGAAAATGGTGGAAAAATAAGTATTGAAGGTGAAAGTAATTATATTGAATTATATGGTGATTCATCACTTGTTTGTTTATTATATTCAGGTTACATTTATTTATCAAATATATATGGATATTCTTCATCTGATATACTGTTTGATATAAAAGAAAATGCGGATTTAGTAATAAAAAGTGTATCAATTAGTAAAGTATAAATGGAGTGATTTTTATAAAAAAGAAAGAGAAATTAAAAAAAATATTTAAATCTTTATTTAAACTTTTCATTGGTTTTTTCCTTGTTATGATTGTTTTCTTAATATTATATTCGATATTTCATTATAGTTTTGGTATTGAAATATCCGATTTTAAAAATAAAGAAAAAATTCAAGAGATAATTAGTTCTAGTGGAGCATATGCAAAGTTAGTGTTCATTGCAATATCTTTTTTACAAGTAACTTTTATTCCAATACCAAGTATGCTTTCGATAATGATAGGTAATTATTTATTTGGATTTTTTCAAACATTATGGATGTCAACATTTGGTATTCTTCTAGGTTCTTTTTTAGCTTTTTTTATTGGACGTAAAGTCGGAAGACCATTTGTAAATTGGGTTGTAGGAGATAAGGAATTAGTAAATAAATATTTAAAAAAAGTCGAAGGAAAAGAAAATTTGTTGTTCTTTTTAATGCTTATTTTCCCTTTTTTTCCTGATGATCCTTTATGTTCTGTCGCGGGAATTACTAAAATCAAATTTAAAAATTTTGCTTTAATACAGATTATCGGAAGACCAATTTCTATCTTATTTACATTATTCTTTTCAAATGAAAGTTTAAATAATTATCGTGGTGATAAGATAATATTATTAGTATTAATGATTTTATTATTAAGTTTGCTTTTTTTGATTTATTATTATAAAACTGATGAAATTAATGATGTATTAAAAAAAGAAAAATAAAAAAAGAGTTAGTAGAAACTTATTTTGTTTCTAAAAACTCTTAAAAATACTAAATGCCAGAAATTGCGAGTGATTTAATATAAATTGAAGAGCATGTAAATCCTGAAGATAAAAGCTCAGAATCTGAACACACTTCTTTAACATTTTGTAACATTGTAAATAGATTACCCGCAACTGTTATTAAGGTAACTGGCTTTCCTTTCTTTCCATTTTCGATTAGATAACCAGATGCTTGTAATGAGAAATTACCTGATTGAGGATTCATTCCAGCATGTAATCCTTGAACATTTGTTATATAAATACCATCTTGTATTTCTTCAAATACTTGTTCTAATGATTTACTTCCTGGTTTTAAATATGGATTTACAAATGATATTCCGACTTTTCCATTACTGTTTTTATATCCATTACCAGCTTGATTTACTGAGAATCGTTCTGCATTTTTAATGTCGTACAAGTATGTTTTTAAGATACCTTTATCAACTATTTTTTTATTGGAAGTTGCAACTCCTTCATCATCGAAGTATCTAAAAAACATATTTTTAGTTAATGGTTTTTCTTCGATTGTAACTTTTTTAGAAGCGACTTGTTTATTTAATTTATCTACTAAAAGACTAGATTTTTTATAAATCGCTTCAGCGGAACATGAATTTAAGAAGAAACTTAATAAATTACTTGTGACATTTTTGGCTAAAACAGTCTTATATTGTTTTGAAATACAAGGTTTACCACCAAGTTGTGAGATAGTTTTTTCTAGTACTTCATTAACAATGCTATCACCATCAAAATTATCAAAGTCATCAGAGAAAGCAATTTTATATGCTGTTTTTGTTTCGTCACCATTATCTTGCGCAACTGCGGAAACATAATAATATGCAAAATTAGATTTGTTTTTTAAATTTAAACCATAAGAATTAATTAATTGGATTTCCTCTATAATTTCTTCATATGATATTTCAACTTCAATTATTCTTTTATCTTTTTGTCTTAAGGCATTTTCCATTTCTTTTGCTAATGCAATTTTGTATTCTGTAGGGATTTTTTCATTATGAGGATTATATACGTTTTTCTTGAAATATTTTTCACTACCTTTAAATAATTTAGCATCTTCTTTTGCTTCATTTAAGCTTGCATTCTCTTTAATTTGCTCAACTAAAAGTTTTGGAGAAATTTTATCGTTTTTTTCTGTTTGTGCATAACCGAATTTATTATTAAATATACCTCTTGCTTGAAGTAAATATGTATTAGCGGATGAAAAATTATCTAATTCACCATGAAATAAAGAAAATGATAGTTTAGAACTAGATGATATGTATAATTCAAGTTCATTTATTCCTATATTTTTTGCTTCATTAAAATATATATCATATTTCATTATAGTTTTCCTCCTCTACCACCAACAGTCATTTCACTTACTCTTATTGTTGGTTGACCAACGTCAACAGGTATTGATCCTGATGATGAACCACACATTCCTTGAGCACGTTTTAAATCATTTGCAATCATATCAATTTTCATTAATACTTCACTTCCTGATCCGATTAATGTTGCTCCTTTAACAGGATATGTAATTTTTCCGTCTTCTATTATATAAGCTTCATCCGCGGCAAAGTTGAATTCTCCTGTTGTTGGATTAACGCTTCCTCCACCGAGTGATTTTGCATATAGACCTTTTTTAACAGAAGAGATAATCTCTTCGACAGTATTTTTTCCTGGTAAAATAAATGTATTTGTCATTCTTGATGTAGGTTCATATTTATATGATTGTCTTCTTGAACATCCTGTTTCATTGTCGTTCATTCTTCTTCCATTAAATGGATCGACCATATAATTCATAAGAATGCCATTTTTAATTAAAACATTTCTTGTAGTTTTATTACCTTCATCATCGATATTTCCGCTTCCCCAGCCACCTTTAATGGTTCCATCATCAACCGCGGTAACAATACTTGATGCGATTTGTTTTCCTTTCATATTTGAGAAAACAGAAAGATTCTTTGCTACAGAAGTAGCTTCTAGAGAATGTCCGCATGCTTCATGGAAAATAACTCCACCGAAACCATTACCGATGACAACAGGCATTTTTCCTGATGGGCATTCTTTTGCTCCCAACATGACAATTGCTTTTTCGGCAGCTTTTCTTGCTAATTCTAAAACATTTGTTTCTTCTAAGAAAAATTCCATACCTTCTTGAGCACCTGGATTTTCTCCTGCGGTTTCAATTCCGTTTTCATCTTTTGCAACAGCGTGAAGTTGCATTCTTCCTCTTACACGTGTATCTTCTGCTTCTAAACCATTGCTGTTAAAGATGTGAATATGTTGTGTAGAATAAGATATACCACATACTGTTCTAACAATTCTTTCATCAATTTTCATTGCATTTGATGCTTTTTTTAATAAATTTATTATTTGTTCTTTTGAATATGTTGAATAAGGGATTTTTGGCTCATGTTTTTTACTAATTCTTATTTTTTTTATAGGAGCGCAACTTTTAATCCTTTCACTTTGAAAAGAGTCTTTTAGAGTTGATGCTAAATTTAATAAACCTTTTCTTGATATATCATTTGTATGACCATATACACTTTTTAAACCAGAAATTAATCTAATTCCTGCACCAAAAATTGTATTAGATGATATCGTTTCGATGATTCCATTATCACATGTAATAGAATTAGAAACGGTTTCTTCTAAAAATATTTCCGAAAAGTCAGCACCTGTTGAAAGACATTCGTTTAATACTTCTTTTGCTAAATTTTTTGTTATCATTTCGAGTTCCTCCTATAAAAATATAGCATATTTATTGTTCTGATAATATTTAAATATATATTTTTTCAACTTTTACATTCTAAAAAATATCAATAATCCATATCTTAATATGAATGGTGAAATTGTATGAAAAAATATATTATAAAAGGTAATAATTATTTACAAGGTGAAGTAGAAGTTTCAGGATCTAAAAATTTAGTTTTACCCCTTCTTGCATTATCATTATTAATAAAAGGTAAAACAATTATACATAATGTTCCCAGAATAAATGATGTTAATTCTTTTTTAAGTATTTTTGATTATTTAAATGTTAAATATAAATGGATTAATGAACACTCTTTAGTTATTGATTCATTTGATTTAATATATAAACCATTAATAATAGATGAAGTAAAACGTATTAGGGCTTCATATTATTTAATAGGTGCATTACTTCCTATTTTAAAAAAAATTGAAATTAGTTATCCAGGTGGTTGTGATTTTGAATCTAGACCTATTGATATTCATTTAAAACTTTTTAATGATTTTGGTGTAGAAATAGTAGAAAATGATAATTTGTCATTTTCATTTAATGATTTTAAAAATGAAGAAATTACTCTAAAAGGAATATCATTTGGAGCATCAATTAATGCAATATTAATGGGAATTCAATGCGATAAAGATGTTATTATTAATAATATATCTAGTGAATGTGAAATAGATTGTTTTATTGAAATAATTAATAAAATTGGTGGCAATATAATTAAAGAAGACAATAAAATAATAATTAAAAAATCTAATCTTTATAAAGAAATAGAAATCAATAATATACCAAGTAGAATGGAAATAGGAACATTTGTTTTATTAGGAGGAGCATTAGGAAAATTAAGAATCAAACCAATTATTAGAAAGCATATTCCATACTTAGAAGAATTAATGAAAAAGTCTAATATGTTATATTATTTTGTCGATGATACTTTAGTTGTTGAAAAAACAAAAAAATCGAATTCAATAATAATTGAAACAGGTGTTTTCCCAGCATTTCCTACAGATTTACAACCAATCTTAACTAGTTATCTTTTATCAATACCTAGAATCCATATTGTTAGAGAGAATATTTATAAAAATAGATTTTCGCATGTAGATGAATTAAAAAAGATGGGGGCAATGATTTTAAAAGAGAATAATTCATTATTGATCAATGGAATTTTTATGCTTAATGGAAATATTGTAAGTGTACATGATTTACGAATGGGTGCTTCACTTGTTTTAGCGGCTTTACTTGCTCGTGGCGAAACAATTATTGAAAATGCTGACTTGATTGATAGGGGATATGAAAGATTTTATGAAAAATTAAGATCTATCGGCGCAGATATAGGAGTAGAAGAATGAAAATATTTTTAATAATCTTAATGCTTTTTACTTTGATAAGCTGTAATAAAAAGGAAAAAGGAATATTGTTTTTAGGAAGTGATATATGCGGATATGTTAGTTATTTAAAAGAAAAAAATGAATTAATAAATAATACTTTTGTAATGAAAAATGGATACATATCTTATTTATATTCAATGATTATTAAAGATGCAAAAGATATAAATACTGATTTAAAACTTTCGGATTGTATAAAAAACGCTTCTTGCATTTATATTCAAATTGGTAATGATGATTTTTTAAGATGTATTAAAAATGTTGACAATAAAAACATAGTAGATGAAGATGCGTTAAATACTCAAAAAGAATTATTTTCATATTATTATTTCTTATTAGTTGAAGAAATTAGAGATATTTATAATGGGAAAATATTATTATTATCTCCATATTATTCATTAAATTATCAAAACGGCGAAATATCATCAATTGATAATTCCCTTAATGATTTTTATGAAGTAGTAAATGAAGTAAGTGAGTATTTTAATTGCAAATTAATAGATATTAGAAGTATTAATCTTTTTATTGATGAAGATGAAAAACTATCAAATAGTAGCTTTTCATTTATAGATAAATTAATACAAAATGAATAGTAAAAGAATAAATTATATTTTATTTTTGCTTTCTTCTTGTAAAGAACAATTAAACTCTATTTTTAAAGATATTAATTATTTAAAGAATAAGAATTATTCAAATAATTGTTTACGTAATTCTTTAAATTATTTAAAATTATCGAAGAATTTACTTTATAGATTTAATGAATTATTTATATTACTATTATCAAAAAATAATATTAATAATGTGTCGTTATGTAAAATTAAACAATTATATTTAGAAAGAAGTTATTATAATATTTCTATTTGTAAAACATATTATATTGAATATCTTTCATCAACAAATAATGATGAAAAAAAGACTAAATATAATATTCAAAATAAGATTAACTGTTTACAAAAAACATTAGAAAATGTGATAAAAAATATTGAACTAATATAAATAAATAGTTTAAAAAAAATTATAAGAAAAAAGTTTAATTCCACTTAAAGGGTAATAAAAAAACACTTTACAACATATTTAGTTACATAAGTAAAGTGTTTTATTTTTATAATATTTTTAATAATTTAAGCAGTTTGTTTATCTTGGTATGCTGCAAAAACATTACCAATAGCCATAATTGAAATTAAACTACCTGAAACAATTTGACCAGCACCAATATGCCAAACACCTCTAATTGTTGCAGCATCATTAGTTAATAACATATTTTTGTGATATAAGAATACAATTAATGCAGCACATATTGCAAAAAATGTTGAAACATAATACCAATTTCTATTTTTGTTTACTAATAAACCGTCGATTAATGTAGCAAGAACAATGCAACTAGAAGCTGCGATTCCCCACCAGTTAACTCCATCTAAAATAATACCTTTTGTATCGATGCCCCATACTGAACAAAAGCCTAAAACAAAAGTATTCTTTCCACCAGAAATGTGAACATTACCTACACTTAAAAACCAAAATGATAATAACGCTAATACCCCGATTGCGGTAAGTATAATAGCAAAAGAACTACGTTTTTTCATATCAAACCTCCTACGAATAAGATTTCTTATTAAATATATCATAGAAGAAAAATTACTACAATAAAGAATGATATTTTTGTTAAAAAAATGTATTAAATAGTATAAAATACTATTGTTGGTTCACTGTTTAATTTTTGTTTTTAAATGTGCTACTATCTAATTAGGAGAAAAACTAATGAATTATAATGAAAAAACAATTCTTGAATATGTTAATAATGTTTCTGAAAAATCATCTGTTCCAGGTGGAGGAAGTGTTTTAGCACTTGTTAATGAATTAAGTGCATCTTTATTATTAATGGTAGCAAGATTCACTTTAAATAAAAAAGGATATGAAGAATATAATGAAAGAGCACTAGAGGTAATTGATATATTAGAAGACATCAAAGAGAAGTGTCATAAATTAATTGATGAAGATGCTTCATCTTTTTCAAATTTAATGAAAGCATACAGTACAAAAGACAATAATAAAATTAGCGAGTGTGCTTTAGAGGCATTTTTAGTTCCTAAAAAATTATATTTAGAAGCAAAAAGTATAATGGTATTAGCTCAAGAATTAATTGAAAATGGTAATAAGAATTTAGTTTCTGATGCTCAAATCGCTTATGATTTGGCAAAATCATCTCTTGAGCATTGTTTAAAGCATATGGAAATAAATATTTCATCAATTAATTCGGATGAGATAAAAAATAAGTGTTTGAAATTTATAGAAAGCGAGAGTAAAAACTATGAAAAAATATGATGAATGGAAAAATTTAAAAGTAATAGAGGATAAAACGAATCCGTTTTCAGCATTATACGAATATGAAGATGAATCAAGATTTTATATAGAACCAATTTTTTATTCATATTTAAGTGCCTCTTTTTTACAATTCCCTAATAAAAAAGAAATAATACTAGAAGAAATGGAAAGAATTGTAAAGAAGAATAAATTAGTTATTTTTACTGGTATGGATGAAGAATATGAAAGTGAACCATTAACAAAAAATAAAGATGCAATTATTTTAACAATTTATGATGTTTTAGATAAGTTGCAAATTTATGTTGATAATAAATCAAGAGGTTCAGATTACGGAGATTAAAGATATGGAAGCTAAAATATTTAAAATATTAACAAGTGATAAAACATACAAATTAGGATACTATTGGAAAAGCGATATTGAATCTCGTGGGAATGTTGTATTAGTTCATGGTATGGCAGAACATAGTGCTAGATATGATAAATTTGCAAAGTTTTTAAATTCTAAAGGATATGATGTATATTCTTTGGATCATATTGGTCATGGATTAAACGCTGATTCTGATTTAGGTATTTGGGAACGTAACACATTTGAAAAGTGCGTTGATAATGTTAGATTTGAAATTGCATATTTAGTGGCTTCTGATAAACCAATATATTTATTAGGTCATTCTATGGGCTCATATATGGTTCAATATTATTTGGAAAAATATGGTGATACACCATGGGTTGATAAAGTTATTTTAACTGGTACTTCTGGACCAAGAATTTCTTTTGGCTTAGGTAAATTTGTAGCTAATATGAATTCTAAAATTAAAAAAATAGATAAAAAAGCCAATTTTGTTAATAATATTGCATTTGGAAGTTTCAATAAGAAAGTAAAAAGGAATGAAAGATACACTCAATTTGCCTGGCTAAGTTCTGATAAAGAAATACAAACAAATTATGTGACTGATCCTTTATGTGGATTTGTTCCTTCGTTAGGTTTTTTCTGTTCTTTCTTTTCATATTTAACAAAGCTTAATAATTATGAAGAAAGAGGACATACTGCTAGAAATGTTCCTATAATGATTTTAGGAGGAGATAAAGATCCAGTTACTGCTTATGGTAAAGGAATACATAAGCTACATAACATCTATACTAAAATGGGAATAGAAGTAGAAATGAAAGTTTATAAAAATATGAGACATGAGCTTCTAAATGAAATAGGGAAAGAAGAAGTTTATAACGATATACTTAAATATATTGAACAAAAATAAAACATTTTTGTTTATATTAATATAAACAACACAAGTCATGCAAGATATCGTATCTTGCTTATTTTTTGAATTTCGTGTAAAATATGAATTGAATAGTGAGAGGTGTATTAAATGAAAATTACAATTGTTGGAATTGGATTTATTGGGCTTGTTAATGCTCTTGGATTTACAATCAAAGGACATTCAGTATTTGCCTTAGATTCTGATAAGAAAAAAATTGCAGCTTTAAGAAAAGGAGAAACAAATATTGTTGAAAATAAACTACCTGAATATTTAGAAAAATATGGTGATAGAATTAGATTTACATCTGAATTTCGTGATGCAATTTTTGGTGCTGATATTGTTGTTATATGTAATGAAATAAATGAAAAAGAAAATGGAGTATGCGATTTAGTTGGATTCTATACAACATTAAAAGAATGTTCAAAACATATTCAAAATGATGTTACTTTTGTAATTAGATCAACAGTTCCTGTTGGAACGTGTTATGAAGCAAAAGAATATTTAGAAACATTAACAAGTCATAAATATAGAATAGATGTAGTATCAAATCCTGATTTTTGTTCTCAAGGAACCGCGATGAAAGATATGTTAATGCCTTCTAGAATCGTCGCTGGACTTACTACTAAAGAAGCACAAAACTCAATTAAAGAATTATATAAAAATTTTGATTGTCCAATTTTAGTTGTTTCTCCTGAAAGTGCAGAATTAATTAAATATGCTTCAAATGCATATTTGGCAATTAAATTATCATATATCAATGAAATCGCAGATTTATGTGATAATATAGGCGCAGATATTCAAGAAGTTAGTTATGGTATTGGATTAGATCCTAGAATTGGTGGTAAGTATTTATATTCTGGAGTTGGCTTTGGTGGACCATCAATCCCACAAGATACAAAAGTTTTATTAAATATGGCAAGTGAACATAATGTTAATCTTTCTGTTTTAGATGCTGCGATGAGAGTTAATGATAGAAGACCATCAAAAATCATTCAAAAAATTAAAAAAGTTTTAGGGGAAAATCTATCAGATAAACGTTTTGCTGTGTTAGGCTTATCATATAAAGGTAATACTGATGATATTCGTCAATCACCTGCGTTTAAAGTAATTGATGAATTATTAAAAGAAGATAGTAGAATCATTGCTTATGATCCTATTTCTACTTCAACATTTAGAAAGAGAATGAAATCTGATCAACATATAGCTTATGCAAATACATTAGATGAAGCATTAAAGACTTGTGATGTTGCAATATTTTTAAATGAATCAGAAGAATTTAAAAAATTAACTAATGAACAATTTATAGAATATATGAAAAAACCAATTGTATTTGATGGCAAAGGTGTATTAAATCCTTATCAATTAAAAGATGTTATGTATTATGCGGTTGGTAAGAGAAATCGTAAAAGTAATTAAGAGTATAAAAAATGACTGAATTAGTTCAGTCGTTTTTTTTAACAATAATATGGGGAAATAAAAAGGTAGGACTTAACCTACCTTAATAATTATTTAGTTTGATTGAAGTCTCCACGAGTTAGTTTTGTATTAAAGAAAATACATCTAAATGCTAAGAATGTGAAGAATGAAACTGGTGCGAATGTTGGCATTATATATCCAACAATAAATGCAAGAATGCCTGGGGTTAGTGATAAGAATACGACATATTTAAATGCGTCACCAATTGATAACTTGTCACATAATGAACTCTTGAAGCGAGACATAATAAATGTTGTAAATATCATAACTACTACTGCAACAACATCAAGTGCTAAGTACAATACTGTAACAGAAATTATTCTGTCTTTTTTTAATGGCTTATATGCTTCATTAAAGAATGTTTTCCAATGATTTTCTGTATCATTGATGTTATTCATATATAATTCTGATAAGTTTTTATAAGTCGAAATACCGCGGTAAGTGCCTTTTACTGATGTATAAGATTGAACACTTCCAGTATATTCATATTCATTTGTTGTTTCGTTTTTAGTAAAATCAACGCTTGTGTTAGGTTTAACAATATTTAGTTTTAGTCCATCTTTGAAGAAAAACAATGAATTTGTTACTTTTGCACTTGCGGTTTCTTTTTCATTTTCAGTTTTAATTACTTTATTGTTAAGATAAATTGCTTTTTCTAATGATTCAATATAAGAAGTAGAATCGTCCATTTTTTTGTCAATATATGATACAACTAAAATTGTCTCATTGTTAGTGCTTTTTACATTGACATATGAAACATTTTCTTCTTTATCATCAAATTTAAAACTAGCAGTTTCTTTGTTTTCTAAACTATCGAATGATTTAGATACATCTAATTCATTACTTTCATTTATTTTTAATACTATCTTACCATCTTTTAAATATTGATTAGAGAAGTTTACTAATCCATCACTTACATAATAACTTTCATAATTTGATATATAATTGCTACCATTTGTTTTTAATTCGGTTATAGTAGAAGGTAAAATCGCTAAAATGAGTGATACTAACATTATTATAAATGTTAAAATCCATTTTTGTTTTTTGCCTTTTGTAGCAACTTCACCATTTGAAAATAGAGATTTTAATATAAATTTTAACGTTTCCATTTTTAAATTCCTTTCTTAATTAAGATATCACGTTTTATATGTATTTGCAAATAAAATAGAAGTTGCATCATTTTAAAATGATGTGCATTTCTACTCTTTGAAAAAATATTGTTATTATGATAACATATTTTTAGATCAATGTTAATCAATTGTTTGAATGGAGGATATATTATGAAAGATGAAAATGCTAGATATGTAAAGATTTCAAAAGATATTGCTTTGAAAATAATATCAGATGAATTTCCTGAAGGAAGTATTTTAAAAGGTAGATCCTTACTTGCTTCAATGTATAATGTATCACCTGAAACTATTAGAAAAGCGGTTGAATTATTAGCGAAAGAAAAAATATTATATGTTAAACATGGTGTTGGTGTTTTTGTTGATTCTAAATTAAAAGCTCAACAATATTTACAAACATTTCAAAGTAAAATTGAATTAAATGAAAAAAAAGATAATATCTCTAAGTTGATGAATGATATTAAAAATAAACAAAAGGAATTAAACAACGCAATTAGTGATTTCATTAATGATTATAAATTTCAAACAAATGAAGCAATTAATTTTTCTGAAATAATTGTTGATAACAATTCATGGATAATTGATAAGACTCTTGGTGAAGTAAACTTTTGGAATTATACAGAAGCCACTGTTGTGGCAATTAAAAGAGACAATGGTATGTTGTTAGTAAGCCCTGGGCCTGATATTCCTTTAAATGCTAATGATAAATTGATATTTGTTTGTAAAGATGAATTTTCGTATGAAAGAGTTGTTACTTTTTTAGAATATGGAATAGAAGAATAAAACAATTTAATTATTAAAAAATACTATTTTTCGAATTGGATAAAGAAAAATAGTATTTTTATTTACTTACTTATTTGTTTGTTAAATTCATATAATGCTATTCCAACAGCGCTTGGTAAATTTAATGAATCAATTTTATTGTTGTGCTTTATTATAATTGAATCATCGTTTAAATATGATATATCTAGTCCTGATGATTCATTGCCAAATGCTAATGTGATTAATCTATCTTTTTGAAATTTAAAATCTTGTAAGGAATTATTTGCTTGAAGCATAAATGAATGAATTCTATGATTTGGGAATTCATTCGTATATTCTTCGAGTGAATGATATATTTTTATGTTAAGTGAAAAGAAACTTCCCATGGCAGCCCTTAATACTTTAGGATCAAAAATATCAATACAAGGTGCAATAACAGCAATATTATTAATTGAAAATCCAAGAGCGCTTCTTATAATGGTTCCAAAATTTCCCATATTCATAGGATTAACTAGTAAAAGGTGATTTTCATTTGGATTTAATTTTGAATAGTATTTTTTAAATATTCCAATTACATAGCAATTGTCTTTATTTGATAGTTTTGAAATTAGTTTATCATTAATAGTTACTTCATACGTTGATGAATTGTTTTTTATTTGTTCTAATACTTCTTCGTTAGTAAATGAAGAGTGTACAATTACTTTTAAAACTGATTCTTTATGATTTTTTATAAGTTCAAGTGTAGGGAATGCGCCTAGAGTATATGAGTAGAAAGAATCTTTTTTATATGTTTTAATTTCCATTTTAATCACTTCCAAAAATAATTTTACTACATACTTTTAATAAATCATAGAAAAAATAAATATGATTAATTATAATTAATTTGTTCAAATGAAAAGGAGACTTTTATGGCTAAGAAAATTATTTTTCAATTATTAAAAACATTAATTAATTCATTTATTGCAGGTATTATTATTGGATTATGTGGATTAGGATTTGTTATTTGTGGAACAGGTGTTTTAAAATCATTATTTTTGGGATTAGGTATGCTTATTTGTTTATTATATGGATATGATGTATTTTCATTAAAGATTCCATATGTATTAGAAAATAATGGACAAACTATTTTAGAAACTATAGTTTCTTTTCTTGGTAATTTTATTGGTACAATAATTATTGCATTAATATGTAGATTTTCAATTACTGATGGTGATTTAAGTCTAAATAATTTAATAAATGATTATATGATAAACCCTAATTACTTATTAAATCTTCTTTATGGTTTATTTGCTGGAATAATAATTTATTTTGGAGTTAACACATATAAAAAAGCAGAACAACCAATTGCTAAGTTTTTAGTATTATTTTTATGCTGTGGTTTAGTGGCATATACTGGTAATTCGTTATTTACATATAGTACATTCTTTGTTTTTGCTTATAAAGGTTTAAGTTGGGAATTAGTAGGAAAATTATTTGTTTCTTTACTCGGCAATATTTTAGGTGGATTAGCTATTCCACTTCTTATTAAGTTGAGGAGAAAACTTTAATGAAAAACATTTACGAAGAAAAATTTCGTTTAAGAGCATCAGACTTTGATAAATATGATAGAATAACTCCACTTGCACTTCTTGATTTAGCACAAGATGTTGCGGGGAAACACGCTAGTGAATTCCATGTTGGTTATGAAGATTTTAAAAAGAATGATTGTATATGGGTTTTACTTCGTACTCGTTATGAAATGTATGCAAATCCTGAATTTCATGCGTTTTTAAATGTTAAAACATGGCCAAGAAAAAGAGGAAGAATTGATTTTGATAGAGATACTTTGATTACTAATGAAACTGGCGATATTGTTTGTAAAATGCAATCAAAATGGGCTATTGTTGATATGAAAAAGAGAACTCTCGTTCTTCCAAGAAATTATGAATATCCGTTTGGTGATTGCCTTGATGAATCAACATTTGATACTCCTTTTGATAGACTTGAGGATTTTGATATATCTTCACTTGAAGGCCATAAAGTGGATATTCAATATCTTGATATCGATCATAACAGGCATGTTAATAATGTTAATTATGTTAAATATGCATTAAATCTTATAAAATTAGAAGAAAGTATGAAAATTTCATATTTAGAAATTAATTATGTGCATGAATTACATGAAGATGATTCCTTAATTATTTATTATAAAAAAATCGATAATGTGTATTATTTTAAAGCAGTTAATGAAAAAAATAATATATTTTTGTTAAAAATTGTAGTAGAATCTAAATAGTATTTTAAAAAATACTATTTATGGGGCAATAGCTCATTTGGCAGAGCGATTCGTTCGCAACGAATAGGTGGCGGGTTCGATCCCCGTTTGCTCCACCAT
>CAYVZF010000003.1:48510-63684 GCA_964456095.1 uncultured Erysipelotrichaceae bacterium | reverse complement strand
CTTTGAATAGTTTGTAACACTAGATTTTAGGGGGTGTATCCCAAAGACAGGTACTATTATTTTTTGTATTATTTTTTAAATAAAAATTATTTATTTAGATAAATAAAATATTAAAAAAATTATAACGTTTTAATAAATTAAGTAAAAAAATTAAAACTTTTAACAATTGAATATTTAAAGGAGCTAACTATTAATGAATAAAACACTACTATACTTATTTTTATTAACAAATAATGTGCAAAATGATGTGACAAATCTTAAAACACTTCAAATAAAATATTATCAAGAATTAACAACAAAACAGTTAATAGAGGAACTAAATATACCAATAAGATTTAATAAAATAGAATTTAGTTCCATACCAACATTTTCATCTATAGGAATAAAAGAATATTATTTATTTGCATCTAATTTAAAAAATGAATATAAAACATATAGTTTTACAATTAATGTAATTGATGATATACCACCTACAATATATGGTCCAGAAATTCTTTATCTAGAGAATAATACTATTTTAGATAATTCAATTATTATAAATAATTATAATGCTTATGATGAAATAGATAATAATGTACCAATATTTATAGAGGAAATAAGCGAATATAAAACATATTATAATGTAAAACTATATGCAAAAGATAAATCAGAAAATATTGCACAAAATAGAATTAAAATAATTAAAAATTCTAACGATTTTTCTTTATATATTAAAAATGAATTAGAATTAACAATATTAAAAAATAAAAAATATTATAGCAATGAACTTATTAATGAATTAATAAAAACAATGCAAATTGAAAATGTAAACTATCAAGAAATAATAATTAATAGTAATTCAAATTACATACAATATGAATCAACTGGAATTAATAACGTAGATATAAATATTAAATACAATAATCAAATTTATAAAATAAATGTAAAACTAAATGTAATAGATAATACATATAATGGTTTAGATAATTTTAAAAATACAGTTTTAAATATTTATAACAAAATCATTAATTTTTTATTAAGAGGTAGAAATGAAAAAAATTAATATATTTTTAATAATTATTTCAATTATATCGGTTATATATGTATATTATCCTTTTACACAATTAGAATCATCTAATATAGTTTCAAATATTGATAACTTGCCACGCTTTAACAATAATAATATTTCAATACGTGGTAACATAAGGGTAAATATATTAATAATAAATGAAAACAACTCTTCGATAACATTTAAAACAAGCGATTCATCAAAAATTAAAATAATTAAAAGTACAAATAAATACTTAGAAATAGAAAGAATAAAAGCATTTAAAGATGAAGAAAAAATAGAATTAATATTAGACAATATTGTATGTGATATATTAAAAATAACATGTTTTAATGAAATTATAAAAATAAATAATATAAGTATTTATGAACCAGATACGAACATAGATGTATCTAAAATTGATAGTTATAAATATAAAGAAGGATATTATTATATTGTTTTTGATTTAGAAAAATTAATAAAAGAAAAAGACTACGAAATAGATACACTTTTAGAATTAGAAGAATTCTTAAAAAATAATTTATCAACACAACTAAAAAGAATTTTAAAAGGAAAAATCATATATAATTTTTATCTAGATTATGAATACTTTTTTTCAATATCATCATATAAAACATTATATTTCAACTTTGATGATTCAAATTACTTATTAACTTTAGAAAAAGCAAAATAAAAACTAGCAAGTTGCTAGTCAAATTATTTAGTAGTAGAACCAAATCCACCATTTCTAACATTTTTTACATCCTCTTCATCGGCAAGACCATATGGAATAAAAATACCTTGTACTATACCTTCACCCGCTTTAATATTTAGTATCTTATTTTCATTTGAATCATTTGTTATTTTAACAAAAACATGTCCTTCATTATCTGAATAGTAATAATCAGAATCAATAATTCCTACAGTGTTATTTAATTGTAAGCGATATTTAAAACCAAGCCCAGAACGAGGAAAAATTGCTAAAAAATAATTAGAATCAATAAACACTCTTATACCTGTTGGGACCTTAATTGTTTCACCAGGTTTTAATTCAAATTCAATTGGTGAAAAAAAATCATATCCTGCCGATCCTTTTGTAGCGCGTCTAGGCAAACAAATATCGTTATAAATATTATCAATATTGTCTTTAAAAAAAGAAAAGCAAGATGTAAAATCTTTTTTAAATTGTTCATAACTAACTTTTTCAAATCTTGCAATTTTATTCATAAAATTAACCCTCTTTGATATATTAACAAATACACTTATAAATCTCAAATAAAGCTAATTATTTTCATTCATTTTTTTTAATCTATCGTTAATATAATCTCCTACGTCACTTGGAGATATCTTTAAAACAACTGAAAACTCATCCTCAATTGAATTAATTAAATCTTTTAAACATATAGCATCAACATTAGACAAACTCTTTTTATCTTTAGTTAATTGTTCTTTTTTTAATAAAAGCATTTTAATAACTGAAAGCATGTTTTTTATATCACCAGACTTAATTAATTCATTATATTTTTGTACTCTATCTTTATATGAAGACTCATATAAAGAATCAATATAAAAAGAAGAATCAATACTTTCATCAATTTCTTTTTTTGTTAATAATGGTCTAATATTTTTATACGCCAAAGGAGAATCAACAGGTAGATAAATAACACTATCTGGATCCTTTAAATCTTTTAATACATAATAATTCTTTATATCATTTTCTTGAAAACATTTCTCTTCAATATTAAAAATATACATCAATCTTTTTGATAAATACATTACTTTTTGTCCGATTTTATACATATCTCTCCCCTTTGTTTATATTATAATTTTATCAAAAAATTTTTTTTTTCGTAATCGTTTTTATTTAAAATTTTTATATATAAACTAATTAAAAAGAAAATGATAAATATATAAAGTCTCTATTTTTTAAAATCAAAATATGATTTATTTTTTTGCTTTAATTTATTTTTTGGAGCATCAATACTTAAATATAATGCCAAAATACAATATATAAAAATAAAGCCTAAGCATGTATAACTAACTAACACAATAACACCTGAATAAATACTTAATAATATATCTTCAAAAACAGCACTTTCAAAAAGTCCTAATATTCCAGATATCAAAAGCGTAATCGCGCATAAAAAACTAAAAAAACAATTTAAATATCTTAAACCAATCTTATTATTTTTAAAATAAACTATAGTACTCATAACAAGAAAAGCTATAAAAGACAAAATGGAAACTATACCAAACAAATATAAAGCAAAGTCAATCAAGTTTAACTTTTCAAAATTCAATTGAGAAATACATAAAAATACTACCGCAGTAGCTAAAAAAACAAATACTAACAAATTAATAATAAATGATGTAGTTTTAATTTTTTTCATACCAATCCCTACAATTAAGTTTCTCAACAAGAATATTTTACAACAAAAAATCTTTTTTTACTATGTATTTTTATTAGTTTATCATGGAAAAAGATAGGCTTACTTTAATAATAAACCTATCAATTATTTTTAATTATTAAATAAATATGTTACCTATAGAAATCTATTCCACCGATACCATTAAATACTCTAACATATCCTTTATCATTTTCTTTTAACACTAAGATATAATATGCCTCGCCTTTAATTGTTTTAGAAAATAAAACGCTTGATTCCTTTTCACTATTTACAATGCTGTAATTTGCATTAATTAAACCAGTTTTAATCGCACTATAAGCGGCATCAACATCACTTGTATATACAAACGCTTCATTTCTACAACCATAACCATAATTAACATCCACTATAGAAAAATCATTATAATCTCTCCATAATTCGACAACTGCATCGCTAGGCAAATTAACTTCATATGCTAAAGATGAATCGATTGAGGAATATAATGAAGACAAAACGCTTAAATCACTGTACGTTTTAATTTTTAACACATTTCCTTTATAAATCAACACTTCTAAACGATATTCAAATTCATCATGTCCATTATATGTATAATCTGAAGTATGATAAGAGGCAACATCTAAATAAACATCATTTTTATAAAAAACATAATGTATTTGACCTCTAGTTTTATATGTATATGCTTTATTTTCTACTCTATATTGTTTATAACCAAGATTTATCAATCCCTTACAATAATCATCTATTATTTTATTTTGAGTATCTATTGCAACGCAGAAAATAGGAGATTCATCATAGAATTCACCAGCATATTCTCTTAATTCAAATATACTATAATCTGCATCAAATGTTCCATTAAGTTTATAGAAATCATTAATATTGAACCAATCACCAATAATATCATCTATTCTATCCAAAATCATTTTCCCTTTAATAACTTCACCTTCGTATATCCAAATATTTAAAGTAAAATTATCATCAGTATTATTAATTACCGACATCATATCTACATTTATTGAATCATTAATTTGATAAATTGTATGTTTACGACCATATAAATCTCTTATTTCATCAACTTTAACAAACCCATACTTCTCAAGTTTAATAAAATAATCATTAATATCATTTATAGTAACATCATAAAATGCAACAAATAATCCCTCTGTATAATTATCATTAACACCATATTCATTTTCTAAAGAAACAGTTAAATGATTACCATATTTATAACTCGATGATGTTTTATCTTCAATTAAAGGGAATGAAGATAATCCAAAGTAATCATTCACTTTCTCATCTACTTCTTCCATTTTATAACATAATGATGATGAAGTCGCCATCAACTTAATTTTATAATCATAATTATAATCATATTTAATAATAAATTTATCCAAACAAACTTCATCTTTATTTTCATCACTATATAAACCAGCTTTTTTCAAATTAGAAAATATAGAATTTTTAACATTATCATCTAAATTATTTGGAATAATCACTTCCATATGATAAACATCAGTTTCACTAATTTGGCTAGGAAAAATCATAGTAACAACAGTGTCGCCATTTGTAGATAATGAATCATCTATACTTTCAACATATCCGTATGTAGTATAAACAGAATCATTAAAATATGGATATCCCGCGAATAATTGTGCTGCATATACTCCTCCACCATTAGAATAAATCAATGCTTCCTCATCAAAATAAGGAATGTATGATGAATCGATATTACTATCAGTTATAGTTGCATCAACTAGATAAGCATTATAATTTTCAGTTTTAACTTTACCTTTTACATGTACAACATCTTTTATATTCAAAGAGGAATAATTAGATGGTGAATCAATTTTAATTCCTATATGTCCAACATTACTATCCAAATTTGAAACATAAATATTATTATATGAATCCTTAGAAGCAACAATCGCATCAAATTCCACAACATCATCTTCATATAATGATATCATTTTATTATTTTCTTCCTTTAAATTTTTTAAATCATAAATACGAAGTTCAACATTTGAGCCATTTTGTTTCCACGCTTTATACATATTAATATCTTCTTTACTTACATCAAGAATTTTTGTTTTAAGAAGCGCAGTAGTATCTTCATAAATAATAAACGAATCAATTCTATTATTTTGATTTAAAGCAACTTCAATTTCTGTCGCATATTTATATAATTTAGCTTCAAAATAATCTGAAATCATGCTAATAAATGATGTATTATCTGTAGAGTAAACTCCTTCACTCTTTTTAGAAAATGAACCAGAATAATTATCAATAAGATTAATTAATGTTTGTTCATAAAGGTCATCAATATTACTAATAAGTCCATTTCTTCCATAAACAAACATATCATATTCAAGTTCATCTTGTTCTTTTGAAATAGTCGAAAAAGCATGCAAATATCCTTCATCATCATCAATTTCAACATAACCACCCTTTGATATATTTTTATAATACATATCACTTAAATATGTTTCAATAAGAGTGTTATTATCCAATGTATCATTTACAAGTGCATAATATTTTGTATTTTCAATAGCTTTTTCTAAAGAAACGTATCCTTCAAAAACGCTTGAACTATCATCACCACTACTTATGTTTGATAAATCATCCGAAGATGTTTGATTATTTCCACAGCTAGCAAATAATAAAATAGAGGCTAACGAAATAATAATTAATTTACTGTTAAATTTCATAAAATCTATCCTCCAATAACAAAGTTTAATTCTTCACTTACATTCTTTATAATAAGTGACATTTTTAAATCACTATAATTACTTTCACATGTTATACTACTAATTTCAGTAATAACATTTGATTCAATAATTTTATCAATAGATTCAATAGATAAACAAATCTTATATTTATCATTTTCCTCTTCTACATAATATTCAATATTCCAATTATAACTTTCTAAAACAATAAAATTACTATCTGATTTAGAATAACTTATATATCCTGTTCCATCTGCATTAAATTTAATAGTAATCCATCCACCATTACTATCTTGAGCATTCCATTCAATATTAGATAGCATTAATTCATGAGAGAATTTTGATAGTGTTACTTCAATATTACCACTAGAATAAATTAAATTATATTCACCATCAAATTCTAACGATATATTTACTTTATTAGAACTATTACTTCTAGTTAATGTAAATTGTTTTGTATTTTCATCGTATAAATATGAATATTCACCATTATTAGATGTGTTATTAGAATCAGATACATAAACTATTCCATTTTTGACATCATCACTATTTGGTATAAAAGTTATATCATACATTATTTCTGTTTTAGATTTTTTAATGTATCTATTATTTATTAATGATTCCAAACTAGGAACATCTTTAACTATTATATCAAATATAATATTAACTGAATCATCTTTTAAAGAAGTAATTTTAAAAGTATATGTGCCTTCTTTTGTTGCAACAAATCTATACACTTCAGTTAGCTGTTCGGTTGTTTCATTCATTTTTATATAATCTAATTCAAAATTAATTGATTCTTCATATCCAGAAATAAATTCTATTTTATAACTTTGATCAGCATAATATGGATTAAAACTGCCTTGTATATAAAATGTTTCATTTTTATATACCGATATTTTATTATCATTAGATATAATATCAGCAAAATAATTACTTCCAGATTTTACAAAATAAAATACACTTACTTCTTTTGGTGTAGCCTTTGACACATGGACTTTATATGATTTACTTACTTTATTCGAAGAAATCATTAGATCATAATCGCCCTCATTAGAACACTTAAGTGTGATTTTATTGTTACTATAAGAAAAAACACCTGTTATATTATTTGTTTTTTCTTCAATTTTTAAAGTATCAAATGAAGAAATTGCTGTCGAAGGAAGTGGATTCGAAATAGTTAAAACATATGCATCATCCGCGGTCATATAAATATCATCTTCTATAATATTTTTTTTACCATCAATTAAATCAAAAGAAGTAAAATAATAATCTTCTATATCAAAAGGACACTCTAAAACTCTATCTCCAACTTCTTGTTCAATTGTAACAAACCATTCGTTAATACATTTGGCATTATCTTCAATATAATAAACATTATTATATTCAAAATCAGCATATATATCTTTGAATTGTTCAAAATGAATATTTAGCTTTGTAATCACACCATCACTTATTTTATATTCAACAGTTTGTAGATATAGCGATGGAACAATGCCATCGACAAATTTACTAACACTAAATTTATTTACATCATTTGTAGATAAATCAATAAAATCATAATTAGCATTTTCTAAAGCTAAATCATATACGCTAGAAAGGATGCCATAAAATCCAGAAAGCTTATCACCATAAATATTTATTGATGGGCCATATACTTCATTACCTAATAATTCTTCGTCAATTTTTCTTTTTTTACCATAAGTATCTTGTATACCATATATTGTACCTGATGAATTATAACCATAATAATAATTAGTCGGTGTTGAAGATAACTTATTAACAACTTTTACAAAGTCACCATACTTGTCATTTCCAAATTCATAAGAATAAATCTTTTTAGAGTTTGATTCTTCAAACGTTAACTTTCCACTTTTAATTAAAGAAGCATAATTAATCCCGTTTTTTAAATCATCTAAAATATTTTGATTTGCATTAATTGAACTTTCACTTTCTTTGCTAATTGATTTACTACTTATTTCACTACTTAATTCAAATAAACTAGATTCAATAGAATCACTTAAATTAGATGAAATATTCTCTTCTTCACTAAAAGATAAAAAACCATTATTACTAGATTCATTATATGAATTACCACATGAACACAAAAGTATTAATAAGAGTGTTAAAGAAATTGTTTTATTTTTCATTAAAATCAACCTTCTTTCTATAAAAAATATTTTTTTGTATTGTTACTTTTTTATAAAAAAAAGTCAATACATTAATTATAAAATAATTAAAAAGCTGTTAAATATGCTTATTTTACATAAATAACAGCAAATAATTACTATTTAATTTTAATATTATCTAACGAAGATAAAATACCCTCAGATGTAGATGTTTTACCAAATCTATCAATATCTAATTTATCTTTAATTTCGTGAGAAATATTACATGGTCCACCAATACAACCCCCAATACAAGCCATACCTTCTAAGAAATTAAAATCAGTAGTACCTTTTTTTAGTTTACCTAATGCTTTCTTAATATTATCAATACCATCACACATTTCAGCTTTAACTTCAAAATCAATGTTTTGTTCTTTTAAAGATTGAACAACAGCTTCAGAAACACCACCTAATCTAGCAAATATTCTTCCAAAATAAGAAGCATTATCAAGAGGTGAATCTTCTAAAGTAGTTATATCTACATCCTTACCATTTAAAACAGCTTGTAATTCTTCAAATGTCATAACATAATCTATTGAATTTGTTGGATCTTCTAAAGCCTCTCTTTTTTTAGCAGTACATGGTCCAATAAATACTACAACAGCATCTTTATCTTGTGATTTTAAATATTTACCAAGAGCAATCATAGGAGAATCATTATGAGATATTTTTTCCGCTAATTCAGGAAAATTAAGTTTAATATATCTAACAAATGCAGGACAGCATGATGAAGTAATTTGACCTTTTTCAACTAATTCTTTTGCTTCTGAATATGCAACCATATCAGCTCCAAGAGCAGTTTCAATTACTTGATAAAATCCTAATTCTTTAATACCGCTTACAACTTGACCAATACGAGCATTTTCAAATTGAGAAGCAATTGCAGGTGCAACAATAGCGTATACATTCTTATTTTTATCTTTCAAACTCTCAATTATTTGTACAATTGATGATCTATCAGAAATCGCACCAAATGGACATTGATATACACAAGAACCACATGTAATACATTTTGAATCATCAATTTCAGCAGAACCATCAGCACCAGTATGAATTGCTTTAGGTTTACATGCAGTAATACAAGGTCTTTTCCTATTTTGAATAGCGTTATATGGACAAGCAGCAGCACAAAGGCCACAGTTAACACATTTTGACTTATCTATTCTTGCTCTTAAATCTTCACCAAAAGATATAGCATCTTTCCTACAAGCTCTTTTACATCTATGAGCAATACATCCTCTGCAGTCATCAGTAACTCTATATCCCTCAACAGGACATTCATCACATGCAATACCAATAACAGATATGATATTTTCGTCTTTTTTTACACCATTAATAGCAAGTCTAATTCTTTCGTTAACAATTGCTCTTTCTTTGTAAACACAGCATCTTAAAGCTGATCCAGGACCAGGACTAATTATTTTTGGAATATCATATATATTTTCAAGTAAAGTTCCATTATATGCATTTCTTGCAACTTCACTTAATACTTTATATTTAATATATTGAACTTTTGTATCAAATCTTAATTCGGACATAAAACACCTCCATCAACAAAGAATTATTCTACAATAATTAACAACTTTTTAAAATGAAATGTTATTAAAAAATAACAATTATAATATTAAATTATAATAATTTATCAAATATACCGTGTTTTACATAAGGTTCAACATTAAAATCTTCAACTCTATATCCTTGGTTTGTAATAACTCTAATAATATCATCTATATTTATATCATCATCACACACAATCGCAGTTTTATTCTTTTTATGTGATGATTTTATTTTTTTTACATTAAAATTTTTCCTTATAATATCATTAACATGACTTTCACACATACCGCATTTCATACCATCAATATTTAAAATAATTTTATTCATAAAACCTCCTATTAATTGCAGCTAAAATAAGATAGTCGCAACTAACTATTATTATAATAAAACAACTGAATCAAATCAAATAATAAGCATTTCAATTTTATAACAAAAAATTATAAAAATAATTAAAAAATACTTGATTTTATCTTTTTAAATAGATAATATAATCAATGTGTCGCCGACTTAGCTCAACTGGCAGAGCAATCGACTTGTAATCGATAGGTTGTTGGTTCGATTCCGATAGTCGGCACCATTATGATTAAAATACGCCTATAATTAGGCGTTTTTTTATTTTATACATAATTTAAATATCAATAAAAGTTCGAACCATCAAATAAATTATATGCATTAAAAAAAGGCTGTAAAATTCTTAATTTTAAAAAACAAGTTTTTTTGACAGTCCCTTCTTACTAATAATTTACTTTTTTATTAAATTACTTAAAAAATAAAATTATCCAATATCTTTTTAAAATCCTTTATCTTTTAATCCTTTAATAATATTCATATAAAAACGGGCAACTCTTAACATTTTCTTTTTTGAGCCATATACACCAGTCATTTCAATATGATCATATGCTCCACCAATGTCACCTTTATATTCTCCCCATTTAGAAGAATTAACCGCTACAAGGCCATCTGTATAATCATCTTCCCAATATTCTAAAATAGTATAAGGTATAAACATTATAAAGGAATATTTTTTATCAACATTAGAAGAATAGCTTTGATAATATACTTTTTTTGAATTTAATATTACTTTATTAAATTCTTCCATTGCTTCTGCAGTCATTTGATAGCCGAGCTTATACACATCTGGTTTCTTATCATGACAAATTCTAAAAAATATATTAACAAAAAATGCAATAATCTTAGCCATAAAATCAGGCATTAAAAGAAGTACAGAACTTAATTTTGATCCATGATGTGGTGTTGATAATGTAGTAAGAGAAGCAACATAATCTTCCATATCTAACTCATGAATCATATATCGAACATCTACTCCACCTTTAGAATGCGCAATAATGTTAACTTTCTCAACTTTTTCCTTACGAATTATTTCAAGAATTTCATCTTTAATTTGTTGAGCATTTGTTTCAATTGAGCCAACACCATCTTGATTCGTAACATATGTTTTTACATTATTTTGATTTAAAATACGACGTATTCTACCAAAAGTTCTAAAATATCTAAAATCTTTCAAAACCATTCCATGAACTAGAACTATGGGATATTTAGTTAAAGATTCATCCATACTTACTTTTTAACTCCTTTAGACAAATTAATAATACAATTAATTATTTTTTTTAACAATATTTTATTTTTTAGTTTTATTTTATAATAAAAACTTAATTAACAATAAAAAAACATATTAATGTACTAACTATTAAATAAGTCTTATTAATACGTTTATTTTTATTAGCTTTCTTTTGTATATGGATATATACCATTATCATCAGGTATTTCACCGGCTTTTGATAATGATATTTTAGTAAGCAATGGGCCAAAAAGTTCATAAACAAGTGTTGCGCATAATACAACTGTTACAATAATATTACCTGCTCCATTATTTTTAAATGCTTCCATTCCAGAAATTTGATTAGCCATACCAATTGCAACACCGGCTTGAGGAAGCAAAGTTATACCTAAATATCTAGTTATATTTTTACTTCTTTTTGTAATTTTGCATCCTAAATAAGCACCAATATATTTACCTAAAGAACGCGCGATTAAATATGCACAAAATACAATTACAACATATGTCATATTAATACTTGATGAAAATAATTCTTTTGCAGATGTTACAAGATGAGCTCCACTTAAAACAAAGAAAAGCAAGAATAAAGAAGGTGTCCATCTTTCAACTAAAGAGAAATCTCTTTCAACTATATCAAGATTTTTACCAAAATTAATATATGTAGCACCAATCATCATACAAGTTAATAAATTTGAAAATTCTAAATATTCCCCATTAATGCTAACATTATTATTTAATACTTCACATAATCCAACGCCAATCAATGTAAAAGCAATAAGCATAATAACGTGATTATTTCTACTTTTAAAATAGTTAATAACAAGTCTTAATAATATTCCAAGTAAAAATCCAAGAACAATAGACCCAACAATTTCAATAAGTGGTACAACAAAAAGTGTTAATAATGATGGTGTAATATTTGTTGCAATAACTTTTGAAATTGAAACTGAAATTGAAAACATTATTAATCCGATTGCATCATCAAAAGCTACTACTGGTAAAAGAATATCAACTAAAGGTCCTTGAGCCTTATATTGATGTATTACCATAAGTGTAGCAGCAGGTGCTGTTGCAGTAGCAATCGCGCCTAAGCATAAAGAAACTTCAATAGGCAAATGAAGTAAACTACAAACAATAAATACAGCGGCATCAACAAAAAGCATCGCTAAAGTTGCTTGTAAAAAAGTAATTGTAACTATTTTAAATCCAATTGATTTAATTTTTGATAATCTAAATTCCTCACCAATAGATAAAGCAATAAAGCCTAAAGCAATACTTGAGACAATATCATTAAGTGAAATCAATTCATCCGTTAAAACACTATTCCCTGATAAATGATCAATAAATATACACATTAAAGCAGTCAATAAGCCAATAATAAGATAACCAGTAACATTAGGTAATTTAAAAATTTTCATTACTCTAGTAGACGCTAAACCACATATTAATAAAATACCTAAAACTAATATAATATTCATATAATCCACCTCTTCCAAAGAATGATTATACTCTTTAAAAATCAAGTAGAATTATGAAAGCGTTTTCATTTATTATTTATTAAATTTATAAATCATTCTCAATAGGAGCAATGACCATGTAATTTACATAAACATATCCATTGTTAATTGTTGAACCATCATTTTTAACATACTCCATTCTATATATTCCCTCATTTACATCTCCATTCTCGGATAAAACTACATAATCATCATCAACTAATACTTCAATTATTTCATTTGAAGGATCACCATATTTAAAAACTAAACCAGAAATTGTTTCTTTTAATTCTTCATAATTTAACGGGGATTCTACTTCAACAAAAAAATCATGATTTAAATTTTCTTCATAAATAATATTAATTGAATCATCTTCATTCTTCATAATAGTAAAATAGTTATCTTTTACATTATTATCAATTTCAGAAAAAACAATACTATCATATTCAGATACTCTTATGCCATCACGTGTAGAAACATATGCTACAACTAAATATGATTCAGCACTAATTTCAGGTATTTCAAATTGAATATTATTAGCTTCAATTTTAAATTCTTCACTTGATGAATATGTGAATTCATCGTTTGAAGAATATACATTTAATAAATCATTATTACTATTTAATAATCCAATTTCAATATTATATTTTTCTCCTTCATCTAGCAATATACAATCGTTAATTGTATATGATAGTTTATCTATTTTAATTTTATTTGATTCAACAATAGCTTGATTTACTTCATCACCAATCAAATTTGGAAAACCAATACTTAAATCGACTTCAACTGTGTCTGTTTGATTTACACTTTCCTCTTCTTTAATTTCATTATGTGAATTGCAAAAATCATTAAATTTATTAATTTCACCCTCTATTGCTTTAGAAACTAATTCACTATTATAAAGTGAACAATCATTCATCTTATAATAATTAATAATATTTTTTGAAGATTCATTGATATTAGCAACACCACTTAAGACTATATCTATATCTCTTCTACATTCAAGTCCTGTTTCGTCAATAAAACTTTTAACTGCTTCCCAAACAACATCATAATCTGTAGAATTAATATTCAAATCAATCGAACCGATATATCCATCTATACATGAACCCACGTTAATAGAGGATACAGTAATTAAGTCATTGTAATACTTTTTATTAAAAGTAATACTATTACCATTATTTAATTCTACTTTTGCATTTTCGCAAGATAATATACCTGCAATATTAGAATCACTATAATATTCAACATCTTTTGATGGAGCTGAAACATTTTTAACGCCATCAAATCCAGAAAGATTAATTGTAACAGTACTCATAGATGGGAAACATTGATAAGAAAAGATTTCTGTTTTAACATCTGAACTCATTACTTTAATAATCGGATAATCAGCATAATCAACATAAGGACTTGTGGTATAAAAAATTGAATAGCATATATCATTTTTCATAATATAAAACATAACATTATAAACACCATCAGTTGGAGTTGTATCCACTTCCGCGACTTCCCAATACCCCTTTGAATAATCCGCGACAAAATAATTTTCCATATTATAAGCAGGCAATCTTTGAGAAAATTCATAATGCATATTAGGAATATATTTAATTCGACGTTCACAATCATCTTGCTTAGTATACATTTCATATGTAGATTGACCATTGTCATTAATATAATGTTTACAAATTGCTGTTTCATAATCAGTAATTCTGCATAAATAATCAATATGTGCATCAACAAAAAAATAATATTTATAATTTGAATCACAAATAATCCATTTATTAAATTCAGTAACTTTTAACTTTACCTCATCAATAAGTCTTGCTCCTTCTTCAGAATATTGTTTAATATAATTTGTCATACTATTAAAATATGAATTTGAATTATTATATTCACCAAAATCAGACCAATAAAATACATCATTATTAATCTCAAGATTACCTATAAAATCATTCTCATAATGTATTGTTTTTCTTCCTTTTAAATTTGAAGAACTGTTTTCAAATATTTTTACTTCTTCTCTTAATAATTCAGAATTAAGTCTTTCATTTGCAAGTAATAATTTTGCAATATTTTTACCACTTGTTTTTTTTACATAATTTTGATTATCAAAACTACTATAACTATTAGAATCATATTCATCACTATTAGAATTTAAACTATTATTACTATTAAAAATGGAACTATTGTTATTATTATTGTTGTTACAACCCCACATC
>CAYVZF010000003.1:0-48410 GCA_964456095.1 uncultured Erysipelotrichaceae bacterium | reverse complement strand
ATTACTATTAAAAATGGAACTATTGTTATTATTATTGTTGTTACAACCCCACATCAAAGATGTAATTATTGTAAAGCACGTAATAAATGTTATATTTTTTTTCATTATATCTCCTTCTATTCGTTAATAAATAACGATATTACCTACAAAAAGAATATATTAAAAATCAAAAAAAAATTCAATCTATAATATATTAAATAAATATTTTTTATTACTTACTTTAACATTTATAGAATAAATTTTTTTCTTGAATTAATTATTTATTAATAAATAAATGATTTAAATCCACTTGATCTATTTAAATAATCATATAAATAATTGAAATAAAATGTAAAATCGAACCAACTAAAACAAATAAATGCCATATAGAATGAAACCATTTTTTCTTTTTACCAAATCCATAGAATATTATTCCAATTGTATAGGCTATACCTCCTATTAATAAAAGAAGAAAAGAAATTTGCCCTATATTTTCAATTAATGTTTTACAATTAAGAATAATACACCAACCTAATACAAAATAAGATATATAAGAAAATACTTTAATCCAAAAATTATGCATATTAATAGAATTCAATACAATACCTAAAATTGAAATAGTCCAAACAAATAGTAAAGTAATATACCCTGCTTTATTATTAAGACCAATTAGAATATATGGTGTATATGTTCCTGCAATTAAAAGATATATACTACAATGATCAAATATTCTAAATATTTTTTTAGCTTTTGAAACATGAAGCATATGGTATAAAGTAGAAATAGTATAAAGCAAAATTAAAGTAAAACTATATACTAATAAAGCAAATAAATTAATATCAACACCACCATATATACTATAAATAATAAAATAAATTAAAGTAAATATTCCAAGTGCACCACCAATTATATGTGTAACGCCATTAAATATTTCTTCCCCTTTTGAATAATAAACATCATTTTTACTCATTTTCATCACCTCACACAAATAAAATATAAAAAAAGATAAGTAGAATAAATAAACTCATCAATTTAAAATTCTACCAATCTATTTTCTTTTTCTACTATATGTAGAATGATTAATTTTTAGCACTTTCTAATATATTTATAGTGATTCAGTAAATTTTTGAATTTGATTTTTTAATCCAAAAACAAAAAGTTGATCTCCCGGTTTTACATAATCTGTTGCCTTAGGTGCAAA
The DNA here is from genome assembly GCA_964456095.1 of uncultured Erysipelotrichaceae bacterium. GTDB lineage: Bacteria > Bacillota_I > Bacilli_A > RFN20 > CAG-449 > CANRPC01. The sequence continues at coordinate 47,230 of CAYVZF010000003.1, read as the reverse complement.
AGAATCTTTTTCCCTTTTAATTAAAATAATATTAACTCCAAATCTGTTGCGGCTATCTAAATCTAAAATAGAAACTTTTTTCATTGTGTTTGGAACAGTAACTTCAACAATACAAAAATCACCAGTCAAATTAAAATAATCAGATAAATTAGAGACTACTCTATTTGCAAGTCTAATACCGGCAATTTTTTGAGGAGATACTATATCTGTTGCGCCCAATTTACTTAATATAGGAAGATAAGAATCATTGTCACATCTCACTGTAATCTTTTCTACACCAATGTTTTTCAAAGAAACTAATGTTAAAATTGTTCCTTCAAAATTACTACCAAAGCATATAATAGCGTGTGAAACATTATCAATTCCAACATCTCTTAATTGTTTTTCATCAGTTGAATCGGATATAAAACATTGATTTATAAATTCTCCTGCAACTTTAACACTATTTTCATCTTTATCAATAGCAATAATATTATTAGTATATTTAGAAAGTTCTTCCACCAAAGAAAGACCAAATCTTCCTAAACCAATAACTGCATAACTTTTTTTACTCATACTCTTCTCCTTTTTATCCTATAATAATATTCTCTTCAATATATCTTACTCTTTCATCTGCATGAATACCTCTATTAAGTAATGAAATAAATGTAATTGGACCTAATCTACCAAAATACATAACTAAAATAATAATTAATTTAGAAATTGTAGTTAATGAACTAGTAATACCAAGTGTACAACCACAAGTAGAAAATGCGGATACTATTTCATAAACAACAGCTTTTAATGATAATTCTGGTTGAAACATAATTAATAAAAAAGACATAAAACCGATAAATAATAAAGAAACAGTAACAAGGACATAACTTTTTAAAATAGAATCAGATTTAATTTCTCTATTATGTGCAATTAAGTGAGCTTTTCCACGCCCAAAGCAAAAAATCGAACGCACAATAGTGTATATTGTTGTTGTTTTAACACCTCCACCGATAGATGCAGGAGATGCACCAATAAACATTATAACAATAATAATTATAATAGAACCATGTGATAATAGAGATAAATCACATGAATAGAATCCTGCAGTACGAGCAAAAACAACTTGATAAAAAGCATCTAACCATGAAATTTCATTATAAGCACTTAATTTCAAAAGTATTGTACCAGCGACAAGAATAACAAATGTCATTTCTAAAACAATTTTACTATGGACACTTAAACGTTTCCAATTTCTCTTTTTTAATACGTCAAAAATAACAACAAAACCTAATCCTCCAAAAAGAATTAAAGAAGATATAGTAGTCATTAATAAATAATTGTTTTTATAATTAATAAGCGAGCTACTACCTAAAATATCAAAACCACTATTAGTAAATGCTGCAATTGTATGAAAGATACCATACCACAAAGATTCTAAAAAAGAAAATCCTTCAATTTTAAAAGCTATAGTATTCAAAATACTTCCAATAAGTTGAATAGTTAAAGACGCAACAACTATTTTTTTAGCAAGTGGAATTAATTCTTTATATGAATCTTGATTCATTGCCTCTTTTAATAACTTATTAGTGGATACCCCGACTTTCTTTTTTGTAAATGAAAATGCAAAAGTAACAAGAGTAATAAACCCAAGTCCACCAATTTCAAGTAAAAGCATTAAAATAATTATACCAAAAGGAGATAATAAATCTGCTAGAGCAACAGGAGTAGAAACAAGTCCAGTAACACATATTGCAGAAGTTGATAAAAATAAAGCATCAATATATGAAATACTTTGATTTGCTTTTGTTGAAAAAGGAAGCATAAACAAAATTGATCCAAATAAAATTAATAAAGCAAAACCACATAATAAAACAATAAAAGGTGATTTCGATGCAATATTCAATCTTCTTTTTTTCAAAATTAACTCCTCCTAACAAAACAATGTTATACAAAATATAAATAAAAATCAAGAAAAGAAAAACAAGAGATTTTATTATATTTTTTTAGGAGAAATTAATTTTACAAATTAATTTACTTTAACTTTTTTGCGGCATCTTCATCCAAAAACAATGTAACATTTTTATGATACTTTAAAATTGAAGCAGGCATCTTTTCATCAACTTGTCCATTAATAAGCCTATTAATAGCGAGAGCTTTATTTTTTCCAAATGCAATAATAACTATTTTCTTTGCATTCATAATACTTTTTAATCCCATAGTTATTGCTTTAGAAGGAACATCATCTTTGCTTGAGAAAAAACGTGCATTATCATTTATTGTTGAATCTTGTAATTCACTAATATGAGTCAAAGATAAAAAAGACGTACCAGGTTCATTAAATCCAATATGACCATTTCTCCCTATACCTAATATTTGATAATCAATTCCACCATTACTATTAATTAATTCATCATATAAAGAATAGTTATTACAAGCTATATCATTTGGAAAATATGTATTATTTAAATCAATATCAATTTTTGAGAAAAGATTTTCATACATAAAATGGTGATATGAATTAATATCACTCTTATCTAAGCCATAATATTCATCAAGATTAAATGTTTTAACATTTTTAAACGATACTTTATCTTTAAATGTATCACAAATTCTTTTATATACTCCAAGTGGAGTAGTTCCTGTTGCTAAACCTAAAACACAATTATCTTTTTTTAAAATTAAATTAAAAATATCTTTTGTAATAATCTCATTAATTAATTCTTGTTTTTTTATAACAATATTCATCTATTTGCCCTCAATAATTTATACTAGTAAAATAATAATTTTATTCATTGAAGTAATAAAATAAAAAAATTATACTATAAAAGAAAAGAGGTAGAAAAATGATAATTGGTAAAATAAAAGATTTTAAAAGCAAGGATTTCACTCATCCTAACATCAAAAAAGCATTCGAATTTATTGAATCAAATGATTTATTAGCATTAAAAGAAGGCAAAACAATAATAGATGGCGATAATGTATGGGTTAATAGATCTAGTTATATTGGCAAAGATATAAATGAATGTAAATTAGAAAATCATAACAACTACTTAGATTTACAATTAGTAATAAAAGGTAAAGAAGGATTTGGTTATGTTGATTTATCAAGAGAAGGATTAGTTGAAACAGCACCTTACGACAAAATAAAAGACAAAACAAATTATAAAGGACCTTTAGATGGAACAATAATTTTACACGATGAACAATTTGCACTTGTTTGGCCAAATGATGTTCATATGCCTTTAATAAAGGTAAATGATGAAATAATAGAAAAAGCTGTATTTAAAATTAAAATTTAAAACTCATTAAATTAATGCAATAAACATAAATTAAGGTATGAAAAAATTAATTATTATTTTTATACCTTTCTTTTTTTTATGCATATTAAATTATGCAAATATAATTACAATAACATCAGATATTTTTAATACATTCATTTTTAAAATAATACCATCTTTACTTCCGATGCTTTTATTAACAAATATTTTTTTAAAATGTGGCTTTTTTATTAAAATAATTAATAAATTCAGTAAAATAAGAAATTTATTAATAATTGTTATTATTATTTTTCTTGGTAGTCCTTCTTCAATACTATTTCTTAATGAATTGATAAAACAAAAAATAATAACAAAAAAAGAAAAAGAAATATTCTTCTCTTCATTTGGTGGTGTTTCATTCCCATTTTTATATAATTTATCATTAACATATCATTCTTTAAATGGTGTTTATTTTATATTTATTTATTATGTAGGAGAATTACTAATATATATCTTATTTAAAGAAAATAATATAAATAAAGTATCAAAAATAAGTGAAATACAAATTAAAAAATCTATATTATTTGATTCAATAAAAGATAGTTTTAAAACATTATCTATAATTTTATGCACCTCTTTACTATTTAATTATCTATTTTGTGCAAATCCCATAATTTTTGAAAAATGTCCTTTACTAACATGTTTTATTGAATTTTCATATTCAACATTTTTAGTATTAAAAAATGATGACATAATATCATCATTATTCATTGTTTTATTACTTAGTTTTACATCCATTTCACAATATTTTCAAACATATTATTTAGATTCAAAATATCCTATAGATTATCACATAAAAAGAAGATGGCTAATAAGTATCATTAACTCATGCTTATTTTTTATATTTTTCTATTAATGCCTTATTAACAGAATATGGAACTAAGTTACTAACATCAACGTGATGGCTAGCAAATTCTTTAACAGATGATGATGATATAAAACTAAGTCCTGTTGAAGTCATAAAGAAAACAGTTTCAATATCATTATCAATATAACTATTACCCGCGGATAATTGTAACTCAAACTCAAAATCAGTAACCGCACGAAGTCCTCTTATAATAGCGTTTGCTCCGACTTTTTTCGCAGCATTAATAATTAAATCATTTGTAAATATAACTTCAATATTGCTATAATCCTTAAAAGTTTCTTTTACTAATGAAATTCTTTCATCGACACTAAAAAAATAATTTTTCATTGGATTATTAGCTATACAAATATATAACTTATCAAATAATTTTAATGCTCTTTTTGCTATATCGACATGTCCATTAGTAATTGGATCGAAACTACCTGGATAGATTGCTATTTTCATAAATTAACTCCTTTGTAATACGAATATGAACTGTGCCATATTTATAATCTTTAGATACTCCATATTCTCCTATAAACTTTTCATTAGATTCTTCTACAATGACTGCACCATCCTGTAATAATGAATATTCAATAAGTTTATTTCTAACTTCTTTATATACTTCTTTCATTTTATATGGTGGATCTAAAAAAACTATATCAAATTTAATACTTTTTTCTTTAAAATAATTAAGTGCTTTATCATAAGATAGCATTAATACACATGCATTATTTTCTTTTAAATTATTAAGATTCATCTTAATAGTTTTAATTGCGTCTTTAGATTTATCTATAAAGTATGCGTTTTTTGCACCTCTTGATAATGACTCAAGTCCTAATGCTCCAGAACCTGCGAATAAATCTAAAATACATGCCCCTATTAATTTATCACCAAGCGCTGACATCAAAGCTTCTCTTACTCTATCAGTAGTGGGTCTTGTTTTATCTGTATTAGGTGTTTCAATTTTTAAATGTCTATACTTCCCTGAAATGATTCTTAACACTTTATATTATCTCCATCATTAATAATTTCTTTTAATTTTGTTTCTAAATATAATGTCTCCTTTATAATTATTTCATACAATTCATTATATTTTTTTATTAACTCTAATTTATCCATTTTTCTTTTAGCATAAATCAAATTCTTTCTCGCAATATTTACTTTTTCTTCATCATTTTTAAAATGATTAAGAACAAAATCATACTCTTCTTGCATTTTGTTAAAATTAATAATAAATGGAAGTATATCTTTATTAGAAAATATTTCATCTTCAACTTTCTTTATTTCAACAATTTCACTTCTATTTCTTATTAATTCTGTCATTTTTATTAAAGCTTCTTGATACGCATCCATTTAGAATCACCACATAAATATTAACACTATAATTTTTTTAAAACAATAATTTACTACATCAGTTCTTTTGCAAGAGTTATCATCATAGAGATATCATCTATTTTATCAACTAATCTTTTTCTTCTTTTAAGTTTGTATTCTTCTAAAAAAGACGAAAACTCTTCTGGATCTCTACATAATATCTTATGCCATTTAGGATTTTCTCTTAAATAATAAAAATAATCTTCATCTTTTTCCAATTTCATTAATAAATCATCCCTCATCTAATCATCTTCTTTCATATATGGTCTACTTTTATTTTTTTTAGAAAAAGAAGTATCATCTTCTTTTTTTGTTACTTCCGCTAAAATGTTAAGAACTTTTTTCATACTCGACAAGCTATCAGATATTTTATCCATATCAAGTCCGGATAATAATCCTAAAATAGAAGAAAATCCTTCAGTTTCATTATTTTCTTTTTCTTTATTGTTTTCTTCTTCATTAATCACATCTTCTTTAAAAACTTCATCATCAGGGCCATATAAATCATATCTTTCATATAGTTCTTGCCATGAATATTCTTTATTTCTTACTTTATCTTTTAAAAATGGCTTATTTTTAACAAATTCTCTAAACTCATCAAAAGTATTCATAATTTATATTCACCCATTTTAATGTATGCTAAAAAAAATAAAAGTAACTTTTTTTATACACATTTTTTTTATTTGCATATTATAAGATGAATGGAGGTGTGTATATGTATTATACAAATTATGGCTGTCAACAAGGAGGATATACATATCCTTATCAACAATCAGGAGGAAACTGGGGTGGAGTATTTGCTTTTATTCTAGTAATATTTATCCTTTTAGTTATAATAAGTGCAGGTAATTTCGGATCATGTTCAAATAATTCTAATTCTTGTGGCTGTAACAATAAGTGTTATTGTTCTTGTTAAAAAGTTCCTATTACTATGCATATCAAAGTATTTATGGTTTAACTATAAGTACTTTTTTATTATCATCTTTTAAAAAACAACAATTTAATAATTTGTAATTATTGTTGTATTTACTTCTTTCAAATAACATTCAAGTAACATTTTTTATATTTTTACAATCTTGAAGTATTAATACAATTTTGATAGTATATTTATTGAGGTTTTAAAAATGTTAAAAATATTAGACGATTCAAAAAAGGAACTAAGAAAAGAAAATCAAGATGTAGTCACACCACTTTCAAAAAATGATGAAGACATTATTTTTAGTATGCTTGATTACATTATCAAATCACAAGATGAAGAATATATTAAAAAACATAATATAAGATCTGGAGTTGGTCTTGCAGCACCTCAAATAGGTGTTAATAAAAAAATGATAGCTATCTATTTTATTGATGAAAATGACAAAGAAATTAAACACGCATTAGTTAATCCAAAAATAATTTCAAATTCAACAAGATTAATCGCAATAAAATCTGGCGAAGGTTGTTTATCGGTAAAAAATGATATACAAGGATATGTCTATCGTTACAATAAAATTACAGTCAAAGCATATGATGCAATAAAAAAAGAAAATGTTACATTTAATGCTAAAGGCTACGAAGCTATTGTATTACAACACGAAATAGATCATTTAAGTGGAATTTTATATTATGATAGGATTAATAAGAAGAATCCTTTTGAAATTAAATCGAATTCTGAATTAATCTAAGAGTAAAGCATAAAATAATAAATATAAATATAAAATCTCCTTTTAATTTAGGAGACTTTTCTTTATAATTACAATTGAACAAAGCAAATACAAATAATTCCAAAAGTAAAGGAGCAAAATTTAATATGGAAAAAGTTTATTATCTTAATTCACCTGTGCAAATTTATGCATTAGGTGGTCTTGGTGAGGTCGGAAAAAATACTTATTGTATAGAAGACGAAAACGATTTAATAATAATTGATGCTGGAGTAATGTTCCCAGAAGAAAGTATATTTGGAGTAAATTATGTTATTCCAGATTATACACATCTTAAAAATGTTAGAAGCAAAATTAGAGCGTTATTTATAACTCATGGTCACGAAGATCATATTGGAGGCATCCCATTTTTATTACAAAATGTATTCATTCCTGTTATTTATGCTCCAAAACTTGCTGCAGCATTAATTAGATCTAAATTAGCTAAAAGTAATATAAGAGATAAAATTAAAATTGTAGAAATCGATGAAGAAATGGTTGTTAACATAAGAGATAATTTTACTGTTCAATTCTTCCATATGACTCACTCTATACCAGATTGTTATGGAATATGTGTTGATACACAACAAGGAAGAATTATGACAACTGGTGATTTTAAAATCGATTTAACACCTGTTTCAAAAGATATTTCTTTAAACAAAATCGCTCGTTTAGGCGAAGAAGGTGTCGACTTATTGTTATCGGATTCAACAAACGTTGAAAGAGAAGGATTTACACCATCAGAAAGAAGCGTTATTTCTTCAATTAATGAAATATTTGCGAAAACTCCTGGAAGACTTATTATCTCTACATTTTCAAGTAATGTAAGCCGTGTACAACAAATAGTTGAAGGTTGTATTAAATACAAGAGAAAAATTGTTATTTTAGGTAGATCTATGGAGTCGACAATTAATCTAGCACGTGAATATGGATATATAACAATACCTGATTCAGCAATTTTATCTCCTGAAAACATTAAAAATGTTAAAAGTAGTGACTTATGTATTATTTGTACTGGTTCACAAGGTGAGCCACTCGCGGCTTTATCACGAATAGCAAATGGAGAGCATGCTGCATTAAGCATACAACCGGGAGATACAGTTGTCTTTTCATCATCACCAATTCCTGGAAATACAGCATCTGTAAATAAAATTGTTAACCAATTAACTCGTGCAGGCGCGAATGTATTGACAAATACAATACTTGCAAATTTACATGCATCAGGTCACCCATCAAGGCAAGAATTACGTTTAATGTTAAAATTAGTAAAACCTAAATACTTTATGCCAGTTCACGGTGAATATAGAATGTTAAGAATGCATGCAGAGCTTGCTACATCATTAGGCATTCCAAAAGAAAATACATTTGTATTAAGTAATGGTGATACATTATTATTAAATCGACATAAAATTACAGAAGGAAGGAAACTTCCAACAGATGATATATTCTTAGATGGAAAAGACATCAATGGGCTTTCTCTCGCAGTTATTAAAGATAGAGAGCTACTTTCAACAGAAGGTTTAATTGCAGTTATGATTACACTTGATTCAAGAACAAATACCTTACTTAGTGAACCAATAATTGAAACATGCGGATTTATGCATATGGATGAAAAATGTATGAAAATGTTAACATATGTTAAAGAGAATTTATTAGAGGAATTAAATTTACTTTTACAAAATAAAACAACATTTTCTGAAATAAAAAACACAATTAAAACAAATGTTGCAAAATCAATATATACTAAAACAAAAAGAAAACCGATGGTAATTCCTCTTATCATGAATAAGAATGTAAAATGAGAATAATACTAGCATCAAAATCTCCACGTAGAAAAGAATTACTAAATAGAATAATTAATAATTTTGATATTATCCCATCACAAATTAATGAAAATGGATATAAAAAAGAAGAATTATCAATCGTTAAGGCAAAAGAAATAGGTGATATTTATCAAGATTCCCTAGTTATAGCGGCAGATACATTAGTTTATTTTAATGATATAATTCTTGGAAAACCAGATAATAACAAAAAAGCAAAACAAATGCTTAATATGCTTTCAAATAACACGCATTCTGTTATAACTTATTACACGATATATAATAAAAATAAAAATATTTGCTTAACTAGAAAAATAGAATCAAAAGTAACATTTAATAAATTAAGTAATTCATTAATTGAAGAATACATTAAAACTGGTTCTCCACTTGATAAAGCTGGAGCATATGGAATTCAAGATAAAAAATATAATTTAGTAAAATCATTTACAGGTGATATTAATAATATTATTGGTTTACCTATAGATGATTTAAAAAAAGATTTAATAAACTTGGGCATAAAACTATAATCGAAAAAAAACTTCCCATAAAATATAAGGGAGGTTTTTTTATGAAATATTTATATCCGTTCTATAAAGAAGAAAATGATGATAGACAAGTTGGAGTACTTCTTCCTTTTTTAGGAGGCGTACTTTTAGGTGGATTAATCGCACCATCTATAAATAGACCTACTTATACCCCTTATCCTTACTATCAATATCCTCAGTTACCTAATAATTACTATAATTTTCCGACATATCCATATCAGAATTATCCATATAATAAATATTATTGATTATTATATACTTCTACTATTTTTTGAGAAATATTACCAATAACAAGTGTAATCTTATTACTCATCTTTAAAATTGAAGTTACACCAAGTTTTTTTAACTCTTCATCGTTTATTAATTCTTTATTAATTAAAGATACAACTAAACGAGATCCTTTTGCTTCAATAAATGAAATATTTTGCTTACCACCAAGAAATAGCAAAATATTTTCACATATTCCTTTATCTTCCTTATTTCTATTTTTATTCTTTAATAGAAATAAAACAATTAATAATACAACTACTAATACTACTAATATTACTAAACATACTATACAAGCAATCGCATTATTTTTTACAAAATCAAATATCTTATCCATACTAATCCGCGACAAAAGCCTTTCTTAATCTATATATATAATCAACATTTTTATAATGAAGTAATCTTATTTTCTTACTAGACAATTTAACAACTATCTCATCTGTAATAATATTAGATTCAACATTTACAAATAAATGATCATATCCAATTAAACATCTTTTAAAATTACCTTGCAATCTAATTTGATTATTTTCATCTAAAACTAAAAATGAATTCAATGAACGATATGCATTATGATTTATAGATGCCACTTCCCCGATAATAATTCTTTCACTATTTGGCATTACAAGTGGCCCTCCAAGAGATCTATTATACGCTGATGAACCAATAGAAGTTGAAAAATTAAGTCCATTACCTCTAAAATTTTCTAATAAACAATTATCAACATATACATTACAAATCATAGTATTATACGGATTTTCAACTCTTACTTCATTTATTCCATAATAAACATCATCGTTATATTTAATCTCAATTAATCTATGTTCAACAATTGTAGGTGTTTTATTAAGTAAAGAATCTATTAATTCTTGAACTTCATTTCTCGTAAATTCACAAAAGAAACCCAGTTTACCAGTATGAATACCAATAAAAGAAACAGTATCAAGCATAGTTATATACTTATGTATAGCACGTAAAAAAGTGCCATCCCCACCTAAAGAAATTACTATTTGAGGATTAGACTCATCAATAACAAAACCATTTTCACTTAAAACAGAATGAAGTTTTTCTTCAATTTTTTTTGAATTAACATCATTTCTAGTACAAATAAAATATTTCATTAGTTAGTCTCCTTTTATGGAAATTTTTATATATTTATTGTATCATAACTTCGTAAAAATTAAAGGAGAATTTATTTATGAATTCAAATATTGAAATTGAAGCAAAAGTATTACTTACAGAAGAACAATATGAATCAATTGTAAATTATTTAGGTTTAGAAAAATATCGTAGATTAAAACAAACAAACTATTATATTGATAGCAAAGAACAAATACTAAAGCAAAATGATTTAGCATTAAGAATAAGAGAAAAAGATGATTTCGAATTAACACTAAAAGCTCCTATGAGTGAAGGATTACTAGAAAAGAATCAAATTATTTCATGGAAAGATTATGAAAAATATGAACAAAAAGGTATTTTCCCTAATGGTGAAATAAAAAACTTTTTAGAAACATTAGGATTTAATGTCAATGAACTAATCATTCTAGCAAAATTAGAAACAGATAGAATCGACTACAAAATTGAAGATGCAACATTATCATTAGATAGAAATGAATATAATGGACACATCGACTTTGAATTAGAAATGGAAGCACAATCAATGAAACATGCTGAAAAATTAATTAATAAAGTATTAAAAGAAGTCGGCATTAGTGAATATACTATTAATACACTTTCTAAACAAACTAGAGCATTAAATACAATCAAATAATATATTTAAAAACAAAAAAATCCTCCATAATATGTAACTAACACTTTTATTTAATTACAATTAGAGGATTTTTTTTATTCACATCATTTTTTATCTAATTAATAAAACTATTTAATGAAAAATTATTAAGTATTTCTTTGATATATAAACTATCTAAAAAATTATCGCATAAAGAAGAATCAATTCTAATTTTATTAATATGAATCATATAAAAATATGAAGTAGCTTTGAGTAATAATTCTTTAATATATTTATTACCATGATCGTTATCACAATGCAACAATCTAATAATACCTTCATCTTCCATTCTTCCGTATTGAATAGAAGCAACAATCTTATTATCAATTTCAATAACTAATGTTTTAAAAAAAGAATTTGGATTATTTTGTAACTTAAATAAATCTTTTGAAAAATCATCTAAACTATTAAAATAACCTTTTTCTGAATATAAAGAATATAATTTAATAATATTATCATTTTTGATTTCATATACTTGCATATTTAAAACTCCCTTCTAAATACACTTGTATTGTATCATTAAGCAATAAAATACTTTCTCCATTCATATAATTTAATCTCTACTAACAAATATATGCCCGTAGAATATCAATATTTTCACTCTACTCAAAGTAGAATTTATAAATATATTGACATTTTATTAATAAAATATTAATATTTCAGTATGAAAACACAAGAAGAATTAACAAGCGTTATCGCTCAAAACATCACTACATATAGAAAGAAATGTGGCTTAACACAACTCCAACTCGCGGAGAAAATATCTTATAGTGATAAAGCCATTTCTAAATGGGAAAGAGGAGAAGCTATCCCAGACGTTTTTGTTTTAACTCAACTTTCAGATATTTTTAATATATCAATTAATGAATTAATCGGCGAAGAAATAATAGAGAAAAAAGAAGATCAAAAAAATACAAAAAGAAAATTTAGTATTAAAAATATGACTGTTAAAAATAGAAACAGAATGATAATTAGTTTACTTTCATATATTTTAGCATGGTTCGTCTTTACAATTGCATATGTTTTACTAGAAATGTCTCCACTAAATTTAACTAACTTTAAAACATGGTTATTATTCATTTATGCAATACCAGTTAGTTCAATAGTATTATTAGTATTTGCAAAAATGTGGGGTAAAAGATGGATGAGATGTATAATAGTTTCATTTATAAACTGGGGAATATCATTATCATTATGTTTATCAATAGATGTATTAACAAATATTCCTAACTCATATCTATTATATTTAATATCAGCATCCTTCCAAGTCTTAATCATGTTTTGGTACTTAAGGAAAAAATAGAATGAAAAAAGATTATAAAAAAATATTAACAATTAACGATATATCATGTATTGGAAAATGTTCAATTACTGCAATACATCCAATATTATCATCATGTGGATTTGAAACAATAATACTTCCTACATCTTTACTTTCAAATCACACCGCATATAAAGAATATAGTTTTTTAGATTTAACTGATGAAATGAATATAATCATAAATAAATGGAAAAATCTTAATATTAAATTTGATTCAATAGTATCTGGGTACCTTGGTTCAGAAGAACAAATTAATATTGTTAAAAAAACAAAAAAATCATTTTTAAAAGAAAATGGATTGTTTGTTGTTGATCCTGTAATGGGTGATAATGGCAATATTTATAAAGGATTTGATATAAATACGTATCCAAATAAAATAAAAGCAATCGTTAAAGATGCTGATATTATTACACCAAATATAACCGAAGCATGTTTACTATTAAATATAAAATATAAAGAAGAATTTTCATTAGATGAAATAAATGATATCACCAAAAAGTTAAACTTATTAGGTCCTAAAAAAATAATAATAACTGGTATAATAAATAACGGCAAAATTGGAGTATTTTACTATGATACAATAAAAAATGAAAATGGTTTCTATTTTACAAAAATAATCAATAAAATATTTCACGGGACAGGTGATACATTTACCGCGGCAGTTGTTGGAGCAATCTTAAATGATAAATCATTAAAAGATGCGACTAAAATAGCAATTGATTTCACATACACTTCAATTTTAGAAGCAGTTAAAATTAATTCTAATCCACTTAATGGATTACCATTTGAAAAAAAAATAAAATATCTTATTAATAAAATAAAATAATGGCAAATTGCCATTATTTTATTTAACTTTAAATTTTAAATTTATTTATTTTTATTGCATACTTTTGCAGTTTCATCATTTGTATCACCCCAGATTTGACACGCTAAATCTCTATTATCAATAAAAGGGTTTCTACAATGATTAAACTTATTGTATAAAACATCATTTCTTAATATTTCAGTATCATCAATATCATATTCTAAATTCCATTTTAATAAAGTAGATAATTTCCCCATCGTAGGATTCCAATTCTTTTTTGTTATAGAGTTTGTAGAACTAAGTCTAGGATCATCAGTTTTATCAACTAAATATAAGCCCTCAGAATATGCTTTACATGCACCATAAAATATAATTCTAGCCGCGATTCCACGATATTTCGGATTATCAAATGAAGCAGGATCCCATGAGCCATTTTCATTAAAGAATGAATTACCTCTAGCACTATTTTCAGCATTAATTGTTGGTCTAATTACATGAGGATCTTTTTCTAGTAAAAATCCACCACGAGAATTAGGCCATGTGTGTTCTCTATTCATCGAGCCCTCTTTTGCTTTATTTCCTGAATAAAAACTAACAATATAACCAGAATTAACATTATCAGGATCAGCATCAGAATATTTAAAAACATCAAATAAACCTTTATAAGTAAATGTTTCATTATCTGTTGAATCTAATAATTTTTCTAAACTTGCTAACAATTTTGTTCCAGTTAAAGAAAAATCAATATTAGCATAATATTTTTCAACTTCACTATTTTCCCAAGTACTATTACTACTGCTAAATGAACTGCTTAAAGAAGTTATACTTTCTCTGCTATTTAAACTACTATTGCTACTAATTGAATCACTTGAAGATGTTATACTAGAACCTGGAATTTTAATACTAATTTTAAGTCCATTGTCACTTTCTAAACTATCAATATTATTAGAATTACTATTACCTGGACCAATATTTATCGTACAAGAAACAAGTAAATATAATGATGAAAATAAATAAATCCCTTTTTTCATTTTTTAAATCTCACTAAATATTTTTTAAAAATAAAATATATGCTTTATATGCTTCATATACATCGGCTTTTGAAACAATTTCCATTGGAGCGTGCATATTAAGGACAGCAACACCAGCATCAATTACATCCATATTTTGGTTACCTAAAATATACGCAATTGTTCCACCACCACCTTGATCAACTCTTCCAAGTTCAGCGGTTTGATAATTAGCATCACCTTCATCTAATACTTTTCTAATCTCCGCAAAAAATTCAGGCATCGCATCATTACAACCTGATTTACCTCTTGAACCAGTATATTTATTAAATACTAATCCTTGTCCTAAATATGCCGCATTTTTTGATTCATTAACTTCTGGAAATAAAGGATCAAAACCAGCAGAAACATCACTAGAAAGCATTTTAGTATTTGTTAATGCTCTTCTTAATTTAATTTCAGAATAATCAGATTCTAATGCAATTAATTCACCAATAACATTTTCAAAAAATTTAGATTGAGCTCCTGTTGCGCCAATAGAGCCGACTTCTTCTTTATCGACTAGAACTGTACAACAAGTATACTTTGGAGCTTCAACATCAAGAATTGCTCTTAAGGAAGTATAAGCACATACTCTGTCATCATGTCCATAACCCGCAACCATTGATCTATCTAAACCATAATCTCTTGCTTTACCCGCAGGAACAACCTCAATTTCCGCACTCAAGAAATCTTCTTCTTCAAAATCATATTTTTCTTTTAAAATTCTTAAAATATTTGCTTTAACAGCATTTTTATCTTCATCTTTTAAAGGAATAGAACCAATTGTTACATCTAAATTTTCGCCTTCAATAACTTTAGAAGCAGTTTTAGATAATTGGTCTTGAGATAAATGAATTAATAAATCTGATATACCAACTACTGGATCATTTTCATCATCGCCAATTTCAATATTAATTGTAGTACCATCTTTTTTACAAACAACTCCATAAAGTGCAAGAGGGATAGTAACCCATTGATACTTTTTAATACCACCATAATAATGAGTATCAAATAACGCAAATCCTTCTTTTTCATATAAAGGATTTTGTTTTAAATCAATACGAGGTGAATCGATATGAGCACCAAGAACTCTTAATCCTTTTTCAAGAGGTTCTTCACCAATAACAAAAAGAACTATATTCTTTTTTCTATTTGTAAAATAAACTTTATCACCAGGTTTTAAAGAATTGTATTCAGAGATATCTTTAAAACCATTTTTCTTAGCGATATCTAAAGATATTTCAACACATTTTCTTTCTGTTTTTCCTTTTGATAAAAAATCTTTATATTCTTCATTAAATAAAAAAACCTTATTTAATTCATCATTTGTATATTTTTCCCATGCATTTTTTCTATACATAAAATTACCACCTTTCGTTTTGTTATATTTTATAACAAAAAAGAATATATTTCCATGATAATGCTCATTTATTTATGTTTAACATTGTAAAAGCGAAAAATTAAATTTATTATATTAAAGGAAGGGAGGAAAAAATGGATAATATATCAAACAAAACCGCAGTATTTATTGATTATGAAAATATTAATATAACAGATTCTTATAGTCTTTTATTCAAAAAATTAATAAAAGAAGGTTATAATCCATGTATCAGAAAAATCATTTGCTCTACAATACCAAAAAAAGCAAATTTTGTAGACATTATTAAAGATAACCTATTAGATATTATTGTTTCATGTAAACCATTAAAAAAAGGAACAAGCAAAATCATTAAGGAAAAGAATCTAAACAATGCAGATTTTAAATTATATACTGAAGCATTAAGAATTTTATACACTAATAAAGATGTTAATACTTATGTAATTGCAACATCAGATGATGATTATTATGAATTAATCGTATCAATAAAAAAAGAAGGAAAATATGTTATAGGCGTTGGAAATAAAGCTACCACTAATAGTAGTTTTAAAGACTTATTTGATAAATTTTATTATATTGAAGACTTATCGAATGAAAATGATAAAAAATTAACCGTTGAAGAAGTCAAAAATAATACTACAATTATTAATAAAAAGAATATTACTAAAACAAATAATAATGAAAAAAAAGAAGCCCCAAAGCAAAAAAAGAAAATAGTACAGCCTAAAAAAGAAAAAGATAATAAAAAAGAATATAAAAAAGATAAAATATTCTATAGTGTATTAAAAAATGCAATAAGTGAAGAATTAAATACCGCGAAAACTAAAAATGAAGATTCATATTTCATATCAAATTTAATAAGTAAAATTAAAAATGATTTACCTTATTTAAAAAACTACAACAAAATAACAAAAACAGATATAGAAAAGTGTGGTTATAAAATTGAATATGAGAATAATGAAAAAGTAAAAGGATATATTAAAACTCAATAAAAAATGGCAAATGCCATTTTTTTATTGTTCTACAACACTTTCATTAACACTTTCATCAATAACAATTTTTAATGATTTCTTTTGTATCTTTTTACTTCTATTTCTCTTTTCTTTAACATCAGCGATATTAGAATAAATATAAAATACAACAATAAGATATACTACTGCAGCTAAAATTAGTACTAGTCCCGCATTAGCGTATGTTGATCCAAAGCCAAGCCATGAAAAGAATCTTCCTTGTGCTTCGTATAAAGGATAAAATGGATGAGTAGTAAAATTATTATTCATATTCATAATTAGTAATCCTAAAATAGAAAATACAAATCCACCTAATAAAACAACTCCACCAATAGAATACCAAATTATTTCTGCTATTCTATTATTTAAATCTTTTCTTTGTTCAGGTGTTCTCTTAACCTTATTTTTCATATAAATCACCTCTAATTAACTGTTTCCTTTTCATCATCTTCGAAAATTTCTTCTTTAATTATTCCAGATTTTTTTTCATCTTCACGAAGTAAGTTAATTACATAATTGAATTTCTCATTCCAGAAAATTCCAGAGCTACGAGTAACCATTGCCCATTCTTCTCTTAATTCAATAATTTCTCTACGAGTATCTTTACCCTCATTTGGAGTAGCTTTACCAGACATGATTTCTAAAACATGTGTAGTGTCCTTTTTAGCATTAAGATATTTTTCATCGTTAATAGTAGAATGATTTTGAACAAAATTGTAATATCCAATAACTTTATTAAGTTCTTGTAATACAAATGATGATTGAGGATTCTCTTTACCACCAGCTTCTTTCATTGTTTTATTAAACTCTAAAAACAAATTATGAATTTCATTAGTTAAATGAAGGGATAATAATGAACGATAATATAAATTATCCTCAACAAGTAAGTTTTCGATAAAATCTTCTAAATTTCCTTCTTCTTTTGCTTTCTTAGCAAAGCCATTTAAAATATCATGTAATACTTCATGTAAGCCAACAACGTAATCAAATATTTGAGTACAAAAAGCATGATCAACAATTACTTTATTGTCTTCAACTCTAATAGCTCTAGCATCATCAGAATATAATAGTTCAATAAAACTGCTAATATTCTCTCTAATTTTATTACCACTTTCACCATTTTGTTTAAGTAAATTATCAAATGGTGTATTTTCACTTGTTAATTTTGTTATCATGTCCTTATTTCTATTATAGACACCAATATCATAATTATCTTTTTTTATTGCATATTCAACCGATTCACGTATAACTAATGCTACATGAAATAATTCTATTGCGTATTTACTTGCTTGATTCATTTTTTTCTCTCCCTATTTTAATAAATAATCTTCTATTTCATAAACGCCCGAAACAACATGTTTTGCTTTTGACTTAACTTGTTCTGGAGCTTTTTTCATGCAGAATGAATTTTCAAAAGCTTCAAATAAAGGTATATCATTACCAGAATCGCCTATAACCGCAGTTTCAGCTTCTTTTAAGTTTAACATATTTAAAAGATTTTTTAAAGCATTAGCTTTATTTACTCCTTTTTTCATGATCTCTACAGAACTAGATGAATAATGTATTTCATATTTATCACCATATTTCTCATTAAGTTTCACACATGCATTCTCCGCAACACCATATGATTTTTTGCCAAATCCATAAATAGGCATTACTTTATAAAACTTAACATCATCATCTTGTAAATATTCCATCAAACTTTTTTCTTTATATTTATATTTTTCTCTATAAACACCTTGAAAAGCCATTCCAATTTTAACAAGAAAAACTACTATTCCACTTACGTTATTTGGAATAATTGCCATTTTCTTTTTATTAGTCATGAAAATTATTCCTTTTACATCTTTATTTTTCATTAAATCTTCATATATACTTTTAACATCATCTTTTGGAATAGGTTCTTCAAAGATCATTTTATTTCCCCTATAAATAACCGATCCATTACAACCAATCATAGCAATGTCTTCATGTTTTATCTTTTTGGAAATTTTTTCATTTAATGTAACATTTCTACCAGAAACTAAAATTAAATAATTACTTTCATCTGAAACAAATTTCCTAAGAAACTTAGTATTTTTTGAGGATAATAATTTAATCTTTCTCTTTGGATAAAATAATGTACCATCTAAATCAGT
Source organism: uncultured Erysipelotrichaceae bacterium (assembly GCA_964456095.1). Lineage (GTDB taxonomy): Bacteria > Bacillota_I > Bacilli_A > RFN20 > CAG-449 > CANRPC01. The sequence goes on along the minus strand of CAYVZF010000003.1, from coordinate 27,903 downwards.
TGCAATGTTTTTAATCATCTTCAAACTCACCATTTGCTATTATACACTAATAGTATCTCGTATTTCTAGAAAAAAATAGTATATGCCTATTTTTATTAATAAAAATAACATTTAATTTTGATAGATTTAAAAGGATAAATTATTATTTAATAAACTCTAAAAAAAATGTGTCTACAATTATTTTTTTTGCTAATAATAACTGAGAAGATTCAAGTTTGAAATAGTAATGATTACCTTCAATATATTCTTTTTTTAAAATAATATGTTTTGTTTTGAAAGCCTCACTTAATTTATCTTTTACATAACAAGGATAAAAACTTATCACATCAAATATTTTACCTTTCATAAAAAATCCAATTACTTTCTTTTCTACATAATTATTATTAATAATAGAACCATTTTCGTTTGAATTATATCCAGTAATATTAATTTCAATATTACTATTTTTTGCATATATTAATGCATCTTTAGAAATAATTTTACATCCAGAATTAATCATTTCATCTACTTCATTATAGTTTAATTGTTTATAATATTCATAATTAAGTAATGGCAAAATCATAAAAGGGTAAACACCTAATACATCTTTATATAAAGTAACTTTATTAATACTCAACATTTTTGCAACAATCATCGCAGTTAAATCAGAATTACCTCTTCCTAATGTTACTATATCATAATTATCATTAAATGCTATAAAGCCAGGAATTAGTAATACATCATACATTTCAAGTAATTCTAACATTCTTTTATTAGAAAGTTTAACTATTTCATTTTTATTATTACTTTTTAAAACACAAATTCCAGTATCTAAATATGATAAACTATATGCATTTTTACCTAATTTATTAAAAAAGGAAGACATAACAACTGATGATATTATTTCACCACATCCTAGTAATCTATCTTTTTCAACATCACTAATATCTGTCACTAAAGCATCAAGATTATCTGTAGAATACGGAAAGCCACTCCTTCCCATCGCGGAACAAATAATTATCTTTTTTAATCCATTATTAAAATCAATTTTATTAAAACATATCAAGCGATCCTTCTCTGTTTTTAATACATTACCACCCAATTTTATTATTTCAACATTCATAAAATATTTAATATCACCAAAATATTCTATGAAACAAAAATTAATTTTAGAAGAAAACTAACTCCATATTAGACTTCTCTGTTATTGACACTTGATCTTTTATATTACTACTAACTTTTGCAATCATATTACCGTTATTGTTATACATAAAAATCGGTGTAAATTCATATCCTTTTTCATTTTTTACTTTATTCAATAATTCGATTGATTCATCAAATGTTGAAAGCATTAAAGCCGTTGTTAAAGCATCAGCGTATGTTCCTGATTCTCCTATTAAAGAAACAGAATTCCAATAAGATTTTGGCACACCTTCAAAACAATCAATAATGTGATGATATTTAACTCCATTATATATTCTATAATTTTGATAATCTCCAGATGTAGATAATGAAAATACTCCCTGTCTTTCATATAATAAATATGCTTCATCATCATAAACATATAAAGGATTTTTAATACCTAAACTCCAATTATCATAAAATGTATCACCATATGTTGCAATTGATGACTGTCCAGCCGAAATTAGCATACGTTTATCTTTTAAATATTCACTAATTAAATCAGTTGCACTTCCTTTTGCAATACCTCCAAAAGTAATGGATATCTTTTTATTAAAACAATTATTAAACTTAACAGAATAATCATTATCATTAAAATCTAATATGTCATCAATCATATTAATATCATCCTTTAAAAATATTACTTCTTCTAATTCATTTTTTGAAGGAAGATTTTCTCTTTTTCCATTTAGAAAATCATCCCATAATTTAGATAATTCACCAACAAAAATATTAAACTTACCATTAGTAATTTTTGTTATTTCAAAGCCAATTTTTAAAAGATCATATGTTTCTTTTTCAAGTTCAATATAACTATCTTCTCCATAATTCATATTAAGATATGCTAAATTTTTAACAATATTTCCACCAGAATCAACATATAAATTATTCATATCATAACATACAGAAAGCCGTATTAAATAATCTTCAACATATGATAATACTTTATTGTATTCATTTTTTTCATTTTCATAAAGATATGAAACAAAATATGTATAAGTTCCAAAAGGATTAACAACAGATGATTTCTTTATAATTTCACCATTTTCAATAACACAAGGAACATATCCCTTTTCATCATTATATCCAAAATCACTAATTCCATAACGTAAAACTTTTTTATCATTTTGACATGATACTAATAATGATGTAATAACCAGTAATAAAATACACTTTTTTTTCATACTTTCTCCAAAAGATAATTTAATTATACAATAAAAAAAGATAATAACAAGACTTATTAAAATCTAATTATTAAGAAAATTGATATTCTTTTTTTCTTAAATAAATTATTAACTACAAAAATTATGTTTTTAAAAAGGCTTTCACCTTTTACGATAAAAGCCTTAATAAATAAACTATATAAAATTAACTAATGATGGTTTTTAACTTGAATAACTCCGTATCCGCCATCTTCTCTTTTATAGCAAACACTAACCAAATTATCTTCACTATCTAAATAAATATAGAAATTATGTCCAAGTGCTTCCATTTTAGTAATTGCTTTTTCTAAATCAATAGGGTCAAGATATACTTCTTTAACACGTACAATTTCATCATTTATATTATCTTCATCTTCAGTATCAAAGTTATTAAAATCTAAAGACTCCGCTAAACTCTCATGATGTTTTTTATCAATACGTGTTTTTAATTTACGCATTTGTCCTTCTAATTTATCAATAGCTAAATCAAGCGCATTATAATAATCATCTGATCTTACTTCTACTCTAAAATCCATCATTTTTGTAAAAATAGTTATTTCTATTTTTTGATCATTTTTATATGTTCTTGCTAATACTTTTGCAACTACACTTTCATCAATAATAAAATACTTATCCATTTTAGAAAGTTTTGCTTCTGTTTGAGCTCTCATAGCCTCAGTAATTGTAATATTTTTACCTGTAATTTGAACTTTCATATTTTTTCTTCCTTTCAATTATATTATTGAGATTTCTCTCTTCCTAGTTATATTATACTATTAAAATAGTATAAAAATAAGACTATTAATATATAAAAAAATATGATATACTTATATAGGTTAAAAAACACAGCTAATAATAAATATGATTTTAATCATTTTTTTATTTAACTGTGTTTTTATTTTATTCTTTTTCAATAATATTTCTTGCTACATAAACACCAGAAGCTCCCGCTTGAGCAAGTCCTCTAGTTAATCCAGCACCGTCTCCACCTACATATAGATTAGCAATATTTGATATTTCTAATGTTTTTTTAATCTTTGGTCGAGATGAATAGAATTTAGCCTCTACTCCATAAAGTAAAGTATGTTCATTAGCAATCCCAGGTGTAACATGATCTAATGCCTCAATCATCTCAATAATCGATTTCATCGTATTATAAGGCAAACAAAGACCTAAATCACCAGGAACAGCTTCTTTTAAAGTTGGTTTAACAAATCCATCTTTAATTCTTCTATCAGTTGTTCTTCTTCCTAATAAAACATCACCATATTTTTGAACAATAACACTACCACAACTCAATTGATTAGCAAGTTTTGAAACAGCATGAGCATATTCATTTGGTCTATTAAATGGTTCATCAAACTTATGTGAAACTAGTAAAGCAAAATTAGTATTTTCACTTCCAAGTTTAGGATCAGAATAAGCATGTCCATTTGCTAAAATAGTGCCAGAATCATTTTCAACAACAACATGTCCAGAAGGATTAGAACAGAAAGTCCTAACTTTTGTACCGACAGAAGTATTAAAAATAAATTTACCTTCATATAACGATTTATTTATTTCCTCCATAACTATATCGTTAGTTTCAACTCTTACTCCGATATCAACTTGATTATTAGTAAATTCAACATCATGTTTAGATAACATTCTTTCTAAAAAAGCCGCACCATCTCTACCAATTGCTAAAAATATATTCTTTCCATAAAAAGTTTTATTATCTTCAGTTATAACACCCTTACATATATTGTTTTCAATAATAACGTCTCTTATTGGTGATTTATAAAGCATATCAATATGACTATTTAATTCTTCATAAATCTTTTCAAGAATTTTCAAATTCTCTTCTGTACCGATATGTCTAACTTTTGCTCTTAAAAGTTTTAATCCAACCGCGATTGCTTTTTTTTCAATATCTCTAACCTCATCGGTATACGGATCAGTAATTGTTTTAGTCGCACCATGAGCAATATTAATAGAGTCGACATATTTAATTAAATCTAATAAAACATCATCATCAATAACATCATTTAACCAACCACCAAATTCTGTTGTTATATTAAATTTACCATCAGAATATGCTCCAGCACCACCAAATCCATTTGTCATAGCGCAGCTAGGAAAACAACCAGAATGATGTTCTTTATTAATAGGGCACTTCTCTAATTTATGATTAAGTACAGGACAATTTCTATGATAAATATCTTGTCCCTTTTCAATTAACAACACTTTCTTTTCAGGTGCTTTTTTCATCAATTCATAAGCACAAAAATATCCAGCTGGACCAGCACCTACAATTATTACATCATATTCCATAAAATAATTACCACCAGTATATTATAGTAAGTTTTTAATTTCATCAACCTTATCTAAATATTCCCATGGACAATCAACATCAGGACGTCCAAAATGGCCATAAGATGCTAAATCTTCATATTTAAAATTAGGCTTTTTTAGTGAAAATTTTTCAATAATTTTTCCAGGTCTTAAATCAAATACTTTATGAATAATTGAAAGAATTTTATCATTAGAAACTGTTTCTGTATTAAAAGTTTCAACAGAAATAGAAATTGGTTCAGCTACACCAATCGCATAACTTAATTGAATTTCAATCTTTTTAGCAAGGCCTGCGGCGACCAAGTTTTTAGCAACATAACGAGCCGCATACGTTGCACTTCTATCAACTTTTGAAGGATCTTTTCCAGAAAAACATCCTCCACCCGCTCTAGCAGATCCGCCGTATGAATCAACAATTATCTTTCTACCTGTTAAACCAGTATCACCATCAGGTCCACCAATAACAAATCTACCAGTAGGATTAACTAAATACTTAAAATCAAGATTCATATTAAAACTTTTAACGACAGGAATCATAATTTCTTTATGAATAAATTCTTTAAATTCATTCATATCGACATCTTCATCATGTTGGCAAGACATTAACACAGTATCAATTTTAGGTGTATTAGTATAATCAATTGTAACTTGTGATTTCATATCAGGTCTAGCATGTTTAAACTTACCTTCTTTTCTTAAATTAGTAGCAAATCTAACCAATTTATGAGCAATTACAATAGCAAGTGGCATATAATTATCTGTTTCATCACAAGCATAACCAAACATAATACCTTGATCACCCGCTCCTTGTTCTTCAACAGTTTCTTTGTTAACTCCAATAGCAATATCAGGTGATTGAGTATGAATTTTATTAACGATAATACAATTATTACCATCAATACCATATTCATTCTTTGTATATCCAATTTTTAAAAGGACATTACGCGCTACACGTTCATAATCCACTATTGCTTTAGTAGTAATTTCGCCACCAATTAAAACATAATTAGTAGTAGTAAAACATTCACAAGCAACATGTGAATCAGGATCTTGTGCTAAACAAGCATCTAAAATAGCATCAGATATTTGATCACATACTTTATCAGGATGTCCCTCTGATACTGATTCCGATGTAAATAAAACTAATTCTTCCATACTTCACCTCATAAAAAAACAAGATTATTTTTGTCTTTTTCGTACTTTTAAATTATCTTGCTTTTTAAGGTTATTGTCAATATTTATCTTGTATAATAAAAGTTCTTCCCCTGTAATTCCTGTTATTTTTTCAATAACTTCATAATCCATTCCCATTTCAAAAAAAGTGTCTGCTAAAAGTAATTGTTCTTTCTTTTTTCTAGTCATATTATTCTCCTATAAAATTAGTATGTCAAAAAAATAAAAAAATAAAAAAGAATGCATAAATATTTTTATATATTAATACACTCTTTTTAAAAATCAATTATTTTTTAAAGCCTTAGCTAATTGATCAGGACAAGAAGTGTTTTTAAAACCACATTTTATTCCTTCAAGTCTAGAGATAACATCCTCTATTTTCATACCAACAACTAACGAAGAAATTCCTTGAAGATTACCATTACATCCACCAATAACAGTTAGATTTTTAACAATACCGTCTTCTACATCAATTTTCATCTTTCTAGAGCAAACACCACTTGGCGTATATGAAATATGTTTTACCATTATTCACTAACCTTTAAAGTGTTTCCATCTGGTCCAGGTGTCGAATTTAAATATTCAACAATTTCTTTTGCTTTATCAGCTTTAAGTACTTTACATGAACGAACCTTTGTAACAGTTCCATCCATAATAGCATCAGCTAAACCACCACATCCAGGATATCCGCATGCACCGCAATTAGCGCCTGGTAAATTATTAGTTATATATTCTTTTCTTGGATCTTCTGCAACAAATAAGAACTTATTTGCAACAGCTAAAAGTAAGCCAAGAACAACAGCAATTGAAACAGAAACAACTGCCGCTAATAAAACTGACGACCAATTCATTATTCTTCCTCCTTTTGATCATTATTTTCATTATTTTTCTTACTATGTTTGCAAAGTGTATTAGAACAATTTAAGCAACTTTCATCTATTTCATCACAACCATCAGGTTTAGGAATTCTTTTATTTAAAACATATGTAAAAATAAATATTCCCGATAAAATAACAAATAAAATTATTGCAAATATAAATTCCATTTAGAAAATTCCAGTAAATGCTTTTGAGAAGATAATTGCCATAACTGCAGAGACAATTAAACCAATTGCAACTCCTTGAAAGCCTTTCACTACAGGAGCACCATCTAACTTTTCTCTAATAACTGCAAATAGATATAATGATAAGAAATATCCAAGAGCAATACCAAGAGCAAATACAATTAAATAGATAAATGAAGCAAATCCACCAATACTTCCAGTAATACCTAGAGTTTGAAATAATGCCCCAGTATCCATTGTTTGCTTAGCAACATATAAAACAACACAGTTTGTTGTAATAAGAGGTAAATAAATACCTAATGCTTTATATAATGAAGGAGAAAACTTTTTAATAAACATTTCAACAAATTGTACTAAACTAGCAATTACTAAAATAAAACAAATTGTTGACATATATTCAATATTTAATGCTTTTAATAATAAACCTATTGGATAAGATATTAAAGTAGCAAGTACAGTAACGAAAGTTAAAGCAAATCCCATACCAATAGAACTCTTCTTATTTTTAGAAACACCAAGATAAGAACAAATACCTAATGAAGATGAAAATATAACATTACTCGATAATATAGATATCATCAATATTTTGAATACATTACTTAAATAACTCATCGTATTTTACCTCCTCATTTTTTTCTTTATAAATCATTTTTCTTTCTATAGTTACTACAAATTTTATTTTCTTTTTATTAGAAACAGGCTTTTTAGTTTCAATAGGAGTAATTATTTCTTCCTTAGCCTCTTCAACTTTCTTAATTTCTTTTACTGGAGTTTCTTTTTTTACTTCTACTTTTTTAGCATTCTTTAATTTTTCTTTTCTTGTTTGAGTAAAGAAGAAATAAGTACCAAGCAATACACCAAAAATAATAAATGAACCAGCAGTTTCTTTAAATATAGGCATTGCAATTGCTTTTAATGGAGTAAATGAGAATATTTGTTCACTAGTAAATGGATTTAATAAAGTAATACCACCAGTAGATAAAACTTCACGGAAAATAGCAAGAACTAAACATACCATTGTAAATCCAACACCAGTTCCAAGTCCATCAAGCGCAGCATCAAGAGGTGAATTCTTACTTGCAAAAGCTTCCGCTCTTCCTAAAATAATACAGTTAACTGTAATCATAGGAATAAATATACCTAAACTAGTTGAAAGGTCAGGAGTAAAAGCTTTCATTAAATATTCTACCATAGTAACAAAGCACGCGATTATTACAATAAATACAGGGATACGTACTTCATTAGGAACTATCTTTCTAATTAATGAAATAAATGTATTGGTACATAATAAAACTAAAATAACAGCAACACCAATACCAATTGCATTGTTAATAGTTGAAGTAGGACTTCCAAGGAAAGGGCACATTCCTAAAAGTGATACCAAAATTGGGTTTTCTTTAAAAATCGGATTAATAAAAATTTTACTTTTCTTTTGTTCCATATCTTATTTTTCACCTCCGAATGTCTCACTATAATGATTTAATGCCATATCAACACATTCTTGAACAGCCTTTTGTGTTAATGTTTGTTTTGATGATGTAACTCTATTATCATCTTTCAAATCTTTTAAAACTTCGTCATTATCATCATAATACGTTGCATATCCACCATTTTCATTTGAAACCATACAATAACTATCAATTACACCTGTTTCTTTTTCTAATCCAAGCATGAATTTAAGTTTTCCTGACATAGGATCTCTTGTAGTTAAAACATAAACATATGATTCAACATCCGAATGCGAAACAAGAGCAACACTATTAATATAATTATATTTAGTTTCATCAAATGTTATTTTTTGAATACTATCAACATCAACTTCTGTATATAACTTTTTATATGCAGCATTTTCTTTTCTAATTTCATTTCTTTCAATAACTGGTTCACATACATTTACAACCAAAGCTAATGTTGAACAAAAAATCAAACATACACTTCCAAGCGTTAAAGGTAATTTAATAAACTTATTCATTTTATACACCCTCCACATAATCAATAACAGCGTTAATTCCGTATATATAACTTGAAATTGTTAATGTTACACGACAACCAACTACATCACTACTCAAATCATTGAAATCTTTATATTCCTTATTATCATAATACTCAAAATCATATTTACGGAATATGTCAAATGAAATACCACCATTATCGAATGTATATATTTCTTGTTTTAATGTATCAACTTTAGTTACATTTATATATGGGCTAGAACTTCCTTCACCAAAGAAATATAATCCATATCCATCAGTCGCGCCAGAGCCATCTTTATTTAATATAACAGAAATAATTTTCCTTTCTGATGCATTAACTTCAACATCCATATCGAGTTTTGAGAAATTATTTCCTGAAATCACATTAGATACTTTTACATTATACTTATTAGTAGTACCCGCAACTAATGTTATATCAGTTTGATGTGATGCTAGTTTTGTATCAATTTTATAAGAACAAGAAACTAAAATCATGAATAAACAGATACCACTTGTAACTAAACTTCTTTTTAAAATATGAGATGTTGTTCTTCCTTTAAAGAAATTAGCAATAAATGGTGCGATCATATTAGCGGCTAAAATGGAATAAGCAACTCCTTCAGGTGCTGAACCTTTAATTCTAATTAGCATAGTTAAAAATCCAGCAAAAACCGCATAAATAATTTTTGCCATTGAATTCGTTGGTGCTGTCACAGGATCTGTAATACAGAAAACTGCGCCAAAAATAATACCACCAGTCATTAATTGAGCTAGAGCAAATTCAAAAGCGGTTGAACCATTACTATAATTTACAAATCCAACAAGCAATGCTGTAATAAAACAAGTACCTAAATAGAAAGTAGGTAATTTCCAATCAATTACTTTTCTAATAATTAAGACAATTCCTACGATTAAAATAATAAGAGTAAATGTTTCACCTAATGTTCCTCTATAATTACCAAGTAAAAGATCTAATAAATAATTATTTGAGAAAGTTTGAAACTTTGTTAAATTCCATCCAACACTATTCCAATCTGATAAAATAGTTGAGCTAACAATTTCTACATTGCTTTTTACAACTTCATGTCCATAAACAAAATTACTTCCAAAACAAATAGTAGCGAAAATTCTACCAACAAGCGCTACATTAAAGATGTTGTGACCAAAACCGCCAAAAAGCATTTTAAATACGCCAATTGTTATCGCAGTCACCATTATTAAACATATAATATGAATAAAAGGATTAGAGTTAATCATAACAGGTAATATTAAAGCTAAAATCATGCCTGAAATATATCCGTATGAATTAAGTACTTTTTTCATTAATGTTTTAAATGTGTGATCTTGTTCATTTTTCCATTTAGGAATGAAAAATAACATTTCTGTAACACATGCAGTAACAACACATATTACAACATTTAATATTGAAAAGATTACATCTATTTGAGCAAATGTTTGAAAAAATCCATTACTCTTAAAATGATAATTAAAGTAATAAATGATTCCAGCAAGCCAAACAATTGCTAAACCAATAAATAATTGAAGCATTATTTTTGGTGTACTTCTTTTATCTCTAATGTAAGGATTAGGATTTATTGCTAAAGCCATATTACTTAACCTCCTTTGCTTTCTTTTGCATTTCTATTTTCTTTAATTGAATATTTGCAACAAGTTTAGCTTTTTTTACATAATCAGAAACATCTATCTTACTAGGACATACATAAGAACATAAACCACATCCAATACAATGCCATGGTTCAAAATCCATTATACGATCTGTATTTCTAGCTATTTGTGCATGCATAATCTCAACCGGTTGAATTTGAGCAGGACAATGTAATGTACACTCTCCACAGTGCAAACAAGGTTGAGTATTTAATTTAATTCTAGGTAAAATGGTTAATCCACGAGTAAAAGGTAAAATAACAGCTTTATCATCCATTACTCCCCTACTAGTCATTGCTCCACCAAATGATACAGAAACAGAAGGATACATATATCCACCAAAATAATCAATAACATCTATTGCTCTTGTATATATTGGGAGTTCGACTTTTGAAGGATTTTTAATTCCTTCACCCGAAATCGTCATAATCTTTCTAGTTACAACTTCACCTTTTAAAATTGCTCTTCCAGCATATAAAACTGTTTCTACATTATTAACAACAATACCTTTTTCGACAGGATATTCATTATAAGTAACACCTGTAACAGCTTTAACAAGTTGTCTTTCCCAGCCAGATGGATATGCATCTTTTACAGTTGCAAGTTGAATCTCAGGATTATTTGATGTTACATCTTTATAAAAATCAGCAACATCTTTATAACTCTTTTTAAAAGCAATGTATGCTTTTTTAGCACCAGACGCTTTCATTAAACATTTTAAACCAGCGATTATCTCATCTTTATGAGTCATTAAAATATTATAATCATCTGTCAAATGAGTTTCACACTCAACCCCATTAACAATAATTGTATTAATATTTTGATTTTGATACTTCAAATATGTTGGATAGCCAGCTCCTCCAAAACCAAGTAGACCAGCATCCTTTAATCTTTCAATTAATTGTTCTTTAGATGCCTCTTCACCTAAAACTTCTAAATTAGGTTCTTTTTCATACTTTTGGTCATTTATAATTTTTAAATGCTTAACATTTCGACCAAGAGAAGCATGAAACAATAATACTTCGTTTTCTATAGTTCCCGAAACCGAAGAAAAAACAGGAATAGAACTTTCAATACGTGTACCAATAACAGTACCAACCTTAACTTCATCACCGATTTTAACATTTAAAGCAATAGGTTTAGAGCTAATCGGATCAACAATAGGAACGTAAATTTCCTTTGGTTCGAAAGACACAACTCTTTTACCCATAGTGAGAGCTTTGGTTTTTTTCATTTCACGTATATACTTTTGTCCTTTTGTAGTAAATATTGACATGTAAAAAATCTCCTTCAAAAATAGTATAATTCATTTAAAAAGAAAATGATATTATTTTAAAAAAATAATATTTGTTATTTTATTGTTTTTTTACATATTCTAAGAATTCTTTAGTTTTCGACCAATATTTAATGCCCCAATTTTCAAAGTTCCATTCATCAGAATAATTATTGCATTCATAATCTATGTAAAAAATTAAACTATTTTGAACGATAAAATTAGTTGGAAAATAATCAATATTGAGATTAAAAGAATATACTATCTTAGACATTTCTTTTATTTGAAATAAATAAACTTCATCCATCAAATCGTTTTTTATTAACTCAAAAATTGTTTCACCATCGATATATTCTTTTAATATTCTTTCATTATTTAAATCTATATCAAGCATTTTAGGAACTCTAATTCCTGTCATAACTAATCTATTATAATCATTCTGTTCTGATTCAATTTTATTACCAAATGAATAATAATCACATGGCTCATGATGTATTTGTTTAATAACATATTTTTTGCCATCTTTTTCAACCAAATAAGAATAACCACTTTTTCCGTGTCCTAATAACTTAATAATATTATAATAAACACCATTAACACTTAATCTATCCATTATTGTATCCTTAAAAAAAACACTTTAGCGTTAGTATTACTAAAATGTTTTTATTTTTAATTATTTAACTATTTCGCCATAAACAATGCCAGATAATGCGCCAGCATTTGCTTCATCAGTATCAACATGCATTGCTAAAGCATAACTTGAAGAAACTCTAACAACAACATCACCGAAGATAATTGATCTACCAGATTCATTTAATACTTTTACGTTAACAATATCACCATTATTAACATTTAATTCTTCAGCATCAGCAGGTGTCATATGGATATGTCTTTTTGCTGCGATAACACCTTCAGTTAATTCAATTTCTCCACAAGGACCAACAATCTTACAAGCGCCACTTGAAGCGATATCACCAGATTCTCTAATTGGTGCAACAAGGCCTAAAGATCTAGCATCAGTTAAAGAAATTTCAATTTGATTTGCAGATCTTTCAGGACCTAAAATAGTTAAGTTCATAGAGCCTTTAGGACCAACAACAGTTATTTTTTTACTACTTGCAAATTGACCAGGTTGAGATAAATCTTTTCTGTTATCTAAAACAGCATCCTTACCAAATAAAATCTCAAGAGCCTCTTTAGTTACATGAGCATGACGAGCACTTGTTTCAATAATAAACTTTTTCATTAAATAATTCTCCTCTAACAATCAATTAATATTTTAATATTAAGGAAAGAAAATGTAAATAAAAATCCTTCTATAAAGAAGGATAATTATTAATCGTTAACTCTATCTTTTGCGGGTTTAGCAGCGTGAAATACAATAGCCTTTTGTTCAGGAATACTTATTCTTTCTTTTGTAATTGGATTCATACCTTCACGAGATGCTCTTGTTTTAATTTGGAAAGAACCAAATCCTGCAATTTTAACTAAATCTCCTGATTTTAAAGAATCAAGAATAGTATCAAATACACAATTAACTATTTCTGATGCATCTTTTTTTGTGACACGAGCATCTAACGCTACTTTTTCAATTAACTCTACTTTATTCATTACTCTCTCCTTATCAAAGTTTTTTAGAGATTAACATATACTAAAGAAAAAAACAAGTTTGCATATTTAAATTTCTTAAAAATTCAAGATTTTATATCAATTTTTTTTAAAAAACAAAAGCTATTAAATTACCTTTACCTTTATTAGATAATGTCTTAATAATTTGTTGTAGTTTTATTTTTACCGGTTCAGATAAATTATCTAGTTTTAACATTATACCTTGAGATAAAATATCACCAAATTTCCTACCAAACATATCGCATTCTAAAATTGATAAAGGATCTTTATCATAGTTTTCTAACAAAGTATTAACAAAATACTCTGCTTGTTCTTTAGAACCAAGTATCGGTTCAAAAGATGTATCTACATCTACTTTAATTATATGATAAGATGGTGCACTTGCTTTAACTTTTATTCCATACTTATTACCAGACTTAACCACTACAGGCTTATCAATTATAATATCTTCTTTTGAAGCACTAGCAAATCCATAGCCTGACATAGAAGCCATTTTTAATGCATTCCCAACTAATTCATAATCTTTTTTTATTTCTTTATACTTACATAATAAAGTAATAAGAGATGCTTTATCAGTTATTTCACATCCGACTAATTCTTCTAAAACAGATTCATATAATCCATCTTTAACATCAACTTGAATAGTAATTACACCTAATCCTGTATCAAGAGAAGAAAGTGTTGCTTTAGAAATGTATTCATTTTCTTCAATTAAAGAAGAAATTTTTTCAACATCTCTCAAGTTAGTTATCTCCTTCATTGCAGAAGAAATAGACTCTTGTAATGATTTCTTTATAGCATGATCTTCACTCAAAGCATTAAGCCAATTAGGCATTGTTAAATCAATTCCATTAATTGGAAATTCATATAATGCTTCTTTTAATATCTCATCAGCAATGTCTTTATTAATATTTAAAACATCACATAATATAACAGGAACTCCGCTTTCTTTTTCTAATTCTTTTTTAATATTTTTAGATGTATCATTATTAGGTGTTTTACTATTTAAAACAATAACAAAAGGTTTATTTAAACTTTTCATTTCTTCAATTACTTTTGTTTCTGCTTGATAATAATCTTCTCTTTTAAAATCATTAATAGTGCCATCACTTAAAACAACAATACCAATTGTTGAATGATCTTTAATAACTTTTTCCGTTCCTATTTTTGATGCTTCATTAAAAGGAATCTCTTCATTAAACCATGGAGTTTTAACCATTCTCATTTTTCCATCTTCTAAATAACCTGATGCATTATCAATTAAAAAACCAACACAATCAACTAATCTAATATGTACATAAAAATTTTCTTCTACTTCTATAGAAACAGCATTGGATGGAATAAATTTAGGTTCCATTGTAGTAATAGTTTTACCATCACCAGATAAAGGAAGTTCATCAATTGCTCTTCTTTTTTCATCTTCATTATCTATTCTAGGTAAAACAATTGTTTCCATAAATCGTTTAATAAAGGTTGATTTTCCAACTCTAACTGGTCCAACAACACCTAAATAAATATCACCATCTGTACGTCTACCTATATCTTTAAGTAATTCTAAAGTTTCCATTTTAACCTCCAAAATGTAATTATCACTTAACAATATGAAGAACAAATAAAAAATAGAACCATACAGTCCTATTTTTAGCTATCATGATCAAGTATTATTTTTTATTAAGTCTATTAGAAACATTTATTATTAATTTATGAAGCGGCTTATAAATAATAAATGTTATTAAACAAATAACAAAACTTAATATAAAATTAAATGGAAAAGCACCATATAATATATACTTATATAGATAATTATCTCTTGTAATACCTGGTATATTGCTTAACATATTAACAAGCGCATCAATGTTACCATCAAAATATAAATCAATGTATGCAGGAATTAAAATAAATGCATTAACAAAAAGAGAAGAAGTAACCCATGTAATTATACCAAATAAAAGCGATAATATTGCTCCTTTCTTGGTTTTATTATTTCTATAAATAATTGATGTTACTAGAACTGTTAAAACACCTATTATCAAATCAGCCAATTCACCAACACAGGCAGTGTGTGTTGAAGGTAATTTTATTAAAAATCTAATAATAACTATTATTGTTCCATAAAGTGGACCAACCATATATCCTCCTAACAAAATAGGAGCCATTGAAAAGTTAATTTCTAAAAATGGTGGGATTATTGGAATTAAAAAAGTTATCGGAAATTTAATAAAATAATAAAGAATCGCGCTTAACGCGCCTAAAAATGCTGTTAATGTAATTTTTCTAATTTTACTATCTTTCATATACGCCTTCCTTAAGGCTTAAAAAAAGCCCTACACTTTAGGGCTTCTAAAATATAAATATATTAGACTTCTTCTATCCAGACTATACTGTCGCCTTTGGAATTACACCAAATCATGCATATTTGCTCGCGGGGTATACCGCCGATAAGGAATTACACCTAACCCTGAAGTTAAAATTATTATGTGATTATTTTTACCTTATGTCAATAATTAATAAATAATTTCAACATAATTAACATATGGAAGTTTTTTTATTTCCTCTACTAAAGTATTATGTTTTTTAAATACTTTTTCAGCACTTTTATCAACATTAATAGTTATAGTGTAAACTGATAATCCACTTGATGAATACGCTGTATTATGTTCTAGAGAATATATTTTAATGTTATTAAATCTTAAATAGTTAACTAATTCTTTTAAATTAGGTCTTGAATCTAATTCTATATGTAACTCATAAGTAGAAGTCCTTAAAATAAAATAATTTTCAATTTTTGGAAATAGAATAAGTGAAATAAATATAATTATTTCTCCAATAATAGCTAACGTATAAAATCCCGCACCAATTGCAAGGCCCATACAAGCACAAGCCCATAGTCCCGCGGCAGTTGTAAGTCCTCTTATTTGATTTCTTGAAGTAACCAAAATAGTTCCAGCACCCAAAAAACCAATACCAGATATTACTTGAGCACCAAGTCTTCCAGCATCACCAGTACCAAATTTAAGCATTAAAAATTCATTTGTCATCATCGCTATAGTAGCGCCAAGACACACTAAGCCATAAGTTCTTAAACCAGCTGCATGTCTTTTCTGAGCTCTTTGAACACCAATCAAGCCAGAAAAAATAATAGCTAAAGATAATCTTAATAAAATTGAGCCAATACTAAGGTTATTAAGCCAACCCCATCCTATAAACTTAGCAATAGGATCTGTAGTAAAAAATAACATAAGGACACCTCTTTAAAATTATGTTAGCATATAAAATAATAAAATTAAAGTATGTAAATAAATTATGATTTAATAATTATACAATTAGATATCATTAATATTATATAACTTTATTGGAATTTTTTGTGTTTTAATTTTCATCATACCATGCAAGTTCTTTTTCAACTTCCCAAAATGACTTTCCATCCCAAATCTTAGCATTTAAAAATATTTCTTTTACTTCCTGCTCACTATCTCCATATATATCTAAAACTGTAGAATAATCTACAACATCACCATTTTCAATTAATCTTTTTGTATAGATTTCATCAAAAACAACAGCACGATATTTATATACATAAAAATGCATATATTTAGGTCTATTTTCATCAAAATCACCTTCGCACCAATATGTATAACCTTTGTAATATATTGTAGCTTCGCTAAACCAACCAGTATCTAAAAATTGTGATAAATTTGCATTAATCATATTAAATTAAACTCCTTTAAATATTTATAATATTTTAATTTTATTTTTTCATTTAAAAGTATTGCTTCATTTCTATTCAATCCCTTAAAAGTATGAAAATGTAAAACATTTGTTTCTCTATCTCCATCATTTAATCTTGGTTCAGGATGATATGCAATTTCAAAAAAAGGATATCCATATGAATCAAAAAATCTTAATTCATGAAGTCTACCATCATTCTTCAATTTTGCATAAATTGAATTAGCAGAATGAGATAATTCAGGAAGAGAATGATTGTTCCTTATTCCTTTTAGTATTTTTACTCCAGTTTCTGTAACTTTTATTGTTCGATAGTCTTTATTAGTTATATGACCATTTTTAGCCAAACTTCCTCGTGATGACATTAGAAACGCCTCCCTTCTAATAAAAATTTTATATAAGAAAAATAAATTGTCAAATTTTTTTCGTACTTTTTTTTTACACATTTTTGATATTTTTATTACAAAAATCGCAAAAAACAAATAATGTAAAGTACTTTATTTACATTATTTTATATTATTATTTTGAATTTGAACAATTATCAATTATTCTTGCTTTTATAATGTGCTTACTATTGCAATCCTTAATTATATACATTATTAATATTTGAATTTTTTTAAATGATATTATTATCAAAAACATCATCTGTGATTAATATAGTATCTTTATGTAACTTTATTTCTTTATTCAAATTTACTAATTGATAGGCAATATAATAATTATTATTTAAATTACCTATATACTTAACACCATTAAAAATTTCTGCTTTTTTTAAAAATTTAGTATTATCAAAAACATTTTTTCCTAAATGTTTTAATGATTTAGGAAAATCTATACTACTCAAATTAACGCAATTAACAAAAACATTATCTTCAATACTTTCTAGTAAGCTATCATTATCAAAAAAAACTGAAACTAAATTCTTACAATTTTCAAAAGCACCTTTTTTAATAGTAATAACGCTTTTAGGAATTTTAACAAAATTTATCGAACTATTTATATATAATTCTTTTTCAATAACACTTTTATTATTATCAATTAAATAATCAATTGAAGAAATTATCTCTTCTTTTGAATAAGTTTTTCTACAATTCTTACAAGCATAAAAATATTTTAAATCAACAAATTTATCACTAAAACATCTTTTACAAACAAACATTAATAAAATATTCTCCTAAAAAAACAACATTTTTTCCAAAGTATTATTGGAATTCGTTTATATTTTATAACCATTATTTTGGATTTTACAAGATATTTTCCAATGAATATTTTAAAAAGATATAATTTTAATGGTGATAGGTCATGCTTAAACTAAAAGAATTAAGAAAAATATATAAATACTCTCAGGAAGATGTAGCAAATCTTATAGATAGTACAAATCAAACAATTAGTAATTGGGAAAACAATAAGACTGAGCCATGCATTAATGATTTAAAGAAACTTGCAGATGTATTTCATGTTTCAGTAGATTATTTAATAGATCACAATCCAAAAGAAAAATCGGTTTCAGAAATTAAAACAAAACTAAAAACATTATCTAAAGATGAACTAGTTAGTTCACTTGAAGAAATATTACACGCATTAGATAAATAATTAGAACTGAGAAAGATGAACCAATTCCTCCTCAGTTTTTTAATAAATCGGATTAGTTAAAAAATCTAGAATCAAATAAAAAAGAAAAAATCTTGAGACATTTTAAAATAAAAACAGTAAAAATATTTATTTGAAAGATAAAAAAACATTGTGTACTGAACAATTTAAATATGAACGAACATTTAATTCGTGGAATATACAAAATAATGAAGTGTTTTTCAAAAAAAGATTTTAAAATTATAGATAGCTTTATTAAAAGAAGTACCATCCAAGACATTTTAATGTGACCAAAATGAACAAGACTATGAAATCTTTAAAATATTAACTATTAAAACACGAGAACGTATGGTTATAATATTTTCAATTAGTTTACAAATATTTAATCTCGTAAAAATAATTAATCTTGTCATTTAATAATTACAAAAAAATAGATCTTATTACGATTACAATAGTTAATCAGTAGTAAGATCTTTTATTTTAAAATACTTTAGTAACTTATTATTCCAAAGTAACAAAATATATGAATCATTATTATGTTGTACTAATACATATAATGATAATTGATATGCTTTAATAGGAGATAATATTCACCTATATAAATAGTTTTGCCTTCTAAAACAAAGTCATTTGATCGCATTCTGCTAAATCATCTAAAACATGTAATTTTTTTAAATTTTCAACATTTTGAGAATTAAGTTTAGTTCTTGCAAGCAAATCCTCTTGTGACAAGAATGGCATTTTTCTAGCTTCAACAACACTTTGTGCGGCATTTAGTCCTAATCCATCAATAACAATAAATGGTGGAATTAACATTTGTGTCTTTTCATCAATCAAGAAATTTTTAGCGTCTGATTTATATAAATCAATATTACCTATTTTATATCCTCTTTCCGCCATTTCTAATGCAATAATTAAAGTCTTTTCTGTCTCTTCATCCTTTGGGGACGACATCCTTTGATTCTTTAATTCTTTAATCTCTTCAAGTCGGTTAATAATAGCGTTTTTACCACTCATCATTGCTTTAATATCAAATTGTTTAGAACGTGTAGAAAAGAATGTAGCGTAATATGCAAGAGGTTGATATATTTTATACCATGCAATTCTTACAGCCATAGTAACATATGCAACAGCGTGAGCCTTAGGGAATAAATACTTACACTTATTCGCGGATTCAATATAATATTCAGGAACATTATGTTCGACAATTGTATCCATATATTCTTCTGGAATTCTTTTTCCTTTTCTAACTGCTTCCATAGTTTTAAATGCAATAGAATTATCAATACCACAAGATTGTAAATAAATCATAACATCATCTCTACAAGCAATAACTCCTTCAATACCGCATACTTTATTTTTAATTAAATCTTGAGCATTACCAGCCCAAACATCTGTACCATGACTTAATCCAGAAATCATAACAAGATCCGCGAAAGTTTTAGGTCTTATTTCCTCTAACATCTGTCTAGTAAGGTTAGTACCAAATTCAGGAAGTCCTAATGCACCTGTAGTTTCATTTAAATAATTATCCATACAGTTTAATGCATCTCTTGAAGAAAAAATCGAATGAACTTTTTTATCATTCATTGGGACAGTAATTGGATTAATATTTGTTAAATCACCTAGCATCTTTAATGCAGTAGGATCAACATGTCCTAGTAAATCAAGTTTTAAAACATTATCATGTATCGCATGGAAATCAAAATGTGTTGTTTTCCAAGAAGCAGATAAATCATCTGCAGGATATTGAATAGGTGTAAAATCATACACTTCATATGCATCAGGTATAACAATAATACCACCAGGATGTTGACCAGTAGTTCTTTTAACATCTTGACAACCAATAGCAATTCTAGTTTTTTCAGCATTAGAAATAAGCGAAGGATCAATACCTAATTCTTCAAAATATCCCAAAACATAACCATATGCTGTTTTTTCCGCAACTGTTTCAATAGTACCAGCTCTAAAAACATTATTAACACCAAGCAAGGTTTTAGTTAATTCATGAGCTTTAGCTTGATAATCTCCCGAAAAATTTAAATCAATGTCAGGAACTTTTTCAGCTTTAAAACCCAAGAAAGTAGCAAATGGTAAATTTTGTCCATCTGCATGCATAAGTTTATTACAATGAGGACATTTTTTATCAGGCAAATCATAGCCAGATTTAACAGATCCATCTAAAATAAATTCAGAATGTTTGCAAATTGGACATATATAATGTGGTGGCAATGAGTTTACTTCAGTAATATCCGCCATTGTAGCAACAAAAGAAGAACCAACAGAGCCTCTAGAACCAACAATAAATCCATCAGAATTTGCTTTCCTAACAATTTCACTAGCAATATAGAATTGAACAGAATAACCATATTTAATAATACCATTTAATTCGGCTTCTAATCTTTCTTTAACAATATCAGGTAAAGGGTTACCGTAAGTAGCATAAGCTTTTTTATATACTCTATCTTGTAATTTTTCAGCAACATTTTCAATAAAAGGTGGATATGTACCATCTTTTAACGCATTAAATGTTTCAAAACTATCTGCGATTAAATTAGAATTAGTAACAACAATTTCATATGCTTTTTCTTTTCCTAAATATGAAAACATATCAAGCATTTCTGAAGTCGATCTAAAATGTTGATCAGGATTTTCATAAGAAGAATTCTTTCTTCTATACGGATTAAGAGGATGTCTTCCTCCACCAACAGCTTTAGCAAAAATATAAACATCACGATATATTTTGTCTTCTTTATGTAAATAATGGACATCACCTGTAGCAACAACAGTTTTATTAATTTCTTCTGCCGCGGCGATTAAATCCTTTGATATTTTTATAACATCATCAAAAGAAGATATTTGACCATCATTAACTAAGAAAGAATAATTTGCAGGTGGTTGAATTTCAATAAAATCATAAAAAGCCATTTTTTCTTGAAGCGCTTTTTTTCCTCTTGTAATCGCAGCATCGAAAACTTCACCATTAAAACAAGCACTTCCTATTAATAAATCACTTCTATACTTTTCAATTAATGAGCGTGGAACTCGTGGTCCAGAAGCAAAATAATCTACATGTGAAGCAGAAACAATTTTATACAAAGATTTTAATCCATTTAAATTTTTCGCATAAATTGTAACATGCTTAGGCCTTTGATTTTTAAAAATATCAGAAGACCTTAATTCATTTAAATCTTTATGTTTCAAATAATAATCTTGTTTTGTTAACGCTGCAAGCATAGCATGCCATACATCATTTAATACTTCAGCATCGTAATTAGCTCTATGCGCGACAGTTTCATCATATTTAACATTAAATTGTCTTGCAACCGCACCTAAAGAATGTGCTTTATTATTTGGAAACATATATCTAGAAAGCGATAATGTATCAATAACTGGATTAGTCAATTCTTTTTCACCATTATTAATAAATGCTTCATTTAAAAAACCAACGTCAAAAGAAGCATTATGCGATACTAAAATAGAATCACCAATAAAATCTTTCATTATTTTTATTGCTTCTTTAATTTTAGTTTGACCACGAACCATATCTGTAGTAATGTGTGTTAAATTAGTAGTTACTTCACTTAATTCCATTTCAGGATCTATAAATAAATCCATTGAATCAATTATCATTCCATCTTTAACCTTAACTGCGCCAAATTCAATGATTTTATCGTATCTAGCAGATAATCCAGTAGTTTCAAAGTCAAATACACAATAACTAGATTTATTAAGAATAACATCACTAGGATTCATAATATAATCTAATTTTTCATCGACCATATATGCTTCCATACCATAAATCATTTTAATTCCATATTTTTTCGCTGCTTTTTGAGCTTCAGGATAGCCTTGAACAACACCATGATCAGTAATTGCGATTGCCTTCATGCCCCATTTAGAAGCTTGTAAACAATAATCATCCATAGTAGAAACAGCATCCATATTTGACATTTTAGAATGAACATGAAGTTCAACTCTTTTTTCTTCTGCTTCATCTAAATAAATAGGGTCAAATGGTTCTTCAGAAAAAGTAATAAAATCCGCGATAACTTGTAAAGAAGAAGTATATTTCGATTCACTAACTGCGCCACGAATCATAACAATCGATCCAATAGTAATTTTTTCTAGATTTTCTCTTTTAAAATTTCTTCTATTTTCAAAAACTGTTACTTCAACAGAATTAGTTTTATCATAAACATATAATGTTAATATCATTTTTTGTTTTCTTGAAATTCTAGAATCAACAAAAAATACCTTTCCAGTAAAAGAAACATTTTCCATATCTTTATTAATATCAACTAACTTAATTGGAACATAATTTCCCTTAACTCTTCTTTTTTCATTAAAATTAGGATTATAAATTTCATTCAATCTATTTGAATAATTCTTTTCGATTTCAGGCAAAAGTTTTTTTAATTGCTCTTCCCTTTTTTGTATTTCATTCATATCTTTATATACTTTATAATCAATAGATATATTGTTTAAAGAGGTTTGATCTAATAGTTCTTCCCATAACTCTAAAACAGGTTTAAATACAGATTCATGAAGTTTACCAAAAAAGATCAAATTAATCGTATTAGTTTTTTTATCAAAACTAAAAGATGGCATAGAAAAAACATCATAGCCAGTTGATAAAACAAATTCATCTTTAAGTAACTCAAATAATTTATCTTTATTAATCTCTTCATCGTAAATAAAAGACAATTGAGTATTATATTCACATTTTTCTAATCCATCAAAAACAGCTTTATATGTTGAATATTTTAATACATTTTTAGCTTTTATTTCTACAAGTAATAAATTATTTGTTTTCTCAAACTTACATTTTGTAAGCACACATTCATTATATGGAGATAAATCAGTAATCCCTAAATTATTTAAAAATCTTATAAACACACTATCCATAAAACACTAAACCAACACTAAATGACTGGGAAGAATATATCTTTAAATGTAATTAAAATCATTAAAGAGAATAATAGCAATAAGCCAATCATAGAAATTATATTTTTAATTTTCGATGGAAATTCTTTTCTAGTAATACTTTCAACAATTAAAACAACAAAATGCCATCCATCAAGACCTGGAAATGGTAAAAAATTCATAACAGCAAGATTTATAGAAATAACTCCCCATAAATATAAATAAGTAGAAATTCCATATGAAACAGCTTGACTTGACATCTTAAACATTGCAATCGGTCCACCAACATTATCTAATCCACTAGGAGTAAATAAAGAAGCTAGGCCTTTATAAATAAGGATTGCACTTTCACCTGTAGTCTCAAATGCAAAAGTAATAACTTCCCTAAATGTTCTTTTTCTACCAGGAATCTTAATATCTAATTTACTTGTATCAAAAGAATAAGAATCATTGTCATTTTTAATTGTATTTATAGAAAATTCAACATTAAATGTACTATTATCATTTTTTTCACAAACAAAAACATAACTAATTACATCATTTTCTGTAGTTGGAGTATATTTATTCAAATATCCGTAAATTAATTCGTTTACTTGAACAACACTTTCTACTTGTTTATTAACATTTACTTCTTCTTTTCCATCAATAATTATTATAACTGAACCACTTAATATTGGATTTCCTTCATAATTTTGACTTTGGAAATATCCATTTTCAACAGATTTATTGACATACAAATAATTAGCATTTTCATTTGCAACAAGTCCAGTTGCACCTTGTCCAATAAATAAGCAAAATCCTAATATTACATTCATTATTACACCTGCAGACATAATAATTAAACGTTTCCAACGCGCTATTCCATCAAGTCGTCTTTCTTTAGGAAGATCAAGTATTTTTCTATCTTCTTCTGTTAAATTCTCTTCTAATTTTTTCGATGGATCAATATAACCACCAGAGCCTTCATTATCTCCAGCATCTTCTCCAACCATTGAAACAAATCCACCAACAGGAAGCATTCTAATTGAATATTGTGTTTCCCATTCTGGCTTTTTTATTTTAAAAAGAAGAGGTCCCATGCCAATAGAAAACTCTCTACAATAAACATTAAAAATTTTAGCAGTAATAAAATGTCCTAATTCATGAATTAAAACTAAAACTCCAAGGCTTAAAATAAAAATCAACAAATTTTTTATTAAATCCATCACCATTTCTCCTTATCAATATATTCTTTCGTTTCGTTATATACAGAGTTATGTACATAAACTAAATCCTCTAATGTAGGATTATCTATAATTCTATGTGAATCCATCATCCTTTTAATGATATATTCAATTTTATTAAAAGGTAACTTACCACTTCTAAATGCTTCATTACATGCTTCATTACTTGCATTAAAGCACGCTCCAAGAGTACCTTTTTCACTAATTACTCTATAAGCAAAATCTAAAGCAGGATACCTTTTTTTATCTAATTTTCTAAAATGTAATCCACTTATGCTTTCTAAATCTAGTTTAGGTAAATTATCATCTTTTATGTAATTAGCTTCAAAAAGTGCATACGCAATTGGAATTCTCATATCACAAGGGCCAATATCCGCGATAAAAGAATTATCATTCATTAATATTAAAGAATGTACTTTAGATTCATCATGCAACAATACTTTAATTTTTTCCGGAGGAAAATTAAATAAATAATGAGCCTCTATTATTTCAAAAGCTTTATTAACCATCGTCGCTGAATCAATCGTTATTTTTTCACCCATAGACCAAGATGGATGATTTAATGCATCTTTAATAGTTACTTTATCAAGTTCATCTCTTGATAAGTCTCTAAAACTACCTCCTGAAGCAGTAATTATTAAAGAATCAATAGTATTATAATCTCTATTTTTTAATAATTTAGCAAGAGCAACATGTTCTGAATCAATCGGATATAGATGTGAAGATGTATGCATTTTAAGTAAAGAATTAATTAATTCTCCACCAATCACTAAAGATTCTTTATTAGCAAGAGCAATATCTATATCATTTTCAATAGTAAACACTGTTGGTTTTAATCCAACAAATCCAACAAGCGCATTCACTACAAAATTAGTATTAGAATTCTTAATTAAATCTAAAAGACCATTTTCTCCATCAAAAAAAGTTATATAACTAAAATTTTTTTTCAATTCCTCTTTTATTAAAGAAGAAACACAAACATATTTAATAGAGGGAAAATCACTTAAAATAGTTCTCATTTTATCAATGCTATTATTGCAAGAAACAGCAACAAGATTAAATACATCTTTATGATTTTTAATAATATCGCATGTTTGAAGTCCTATACTACCTGTTGCACCTAATAAGCAAATATTTTTCATAATATCACCTATTTGATAAAACCTAAGCCAAATGGATTATGTGCTAAAAATACAATTAATGTTGCACAAACAAAGACAGCCATAAATACAGAATCAAATCTATCTAAAAATCCACCATGACCAGGAATAATTTTTCCAAAATCTTTAATTCCAAAAAATCTTTTAATCGCAGAAAACATTAAATCACCAAGTACTCCAGATACAGCAATTAAAGGAGAAAAGAAAATAACATAATACCAATGCTCTAAATCCAAAATTCCTTTTAATACAGGTGCACCTAATGCATCACATAAAAATACAAAGCCAATACTTATAATGCTAGATAATAATACTCCACCAACAAAACCTTCCCAAGTTTTTTTAGGTGAAATTCTTGGATTCATTTTATGCTTTCCAAAAAATATACCAACAAAATATGCACATGTATCGCATAATAATGTAGTAAAAATAACATACACTATAAGCAATGATTCACCTAAGAAAAAATCATAAGAGAATGAAGTATCACCAACAATAACATCATTATAAAGCATTGTTGGGCAATATCTTAAAAAGAGAGTAGATTGACATCCAAGCGCAATAAAAAGTGTCATCATAAAAATATATGATATTTCTTTTATATCTAGTTTATCAGAACTTAAATGTCCTAAAAAAAGTAATGCAATAAATAAAACAATTACAAGTGTTGATATATAAATATCTTTCATTTGAATGTTATTTATAACCGAATTAAAATCAATCATTACTAAATCATTTCTAAAAAATACCCAAAATGTTAATGATAAAAACATAATAAGTTCAACAATACAAATATATAAAGGTATTTTTTTCTTCATAGCTTTATTAAACTCATATAATGATCCTAAACCAATCAATAATATTAAAGCCATACAAAACCATGAGCCAAATAAAAGGCATGGAATAGACAATAAGCTTAATAAAAAAGCCGCGATAACTCTAGTTTTTAACGACTTTTTTGTATCATTTGATACTTTATTTACTTTCATTTTTTACACCTCCAAATCTTCTATCACGAGTGTTATATATTTCAATAACTCTTCTCAAATTATCTTTTTTAAAATCAGGCCAATGTTCATCAACAAAAACAAGTTCAGCATATGCTATTTCCCAAAGCATATAATTAGAAATACGTTGTTCTCCAGATGTTCTAACCATTACATCTACTGGTGGTAGTTCATGGCTTTCCATAAAAGATTCAAATACTTTTTCATTAATATCCTCTTTATTTAAAGTTTTATTTTCAAGTGCAATTGCAACATCTTTAACAGCGCGTACAATTTCATCTTTACCACCATAATTCAAACATATGTTTAAAATAAAATTTTTATTATTCTTAGTGCGTTCTTTTGCTTTATAAATTACATTTTGTGTTTCTATAGGTAATCTAGTTAAATCACCAAGTGTCACAACTTTAACGCCACGTTCATCTAATTCATCAATTTCCTTTTCAAAAAAAATCTTTAATAAATTAAACAAATAATCTATTTCACTCTTTGATCTCTTCCAGTTTTCTGTTGAAAAGCAAAAAATTGACATGACTTCTAATTTAAAATCAATACAGGCAAGAGTAATATCTTTTATTCTTTTACAACCTTCTCTATGTCCTAAAGATCTAGGAAGGCCTCTTTTCTTTGCCCAACGGCCATTACCATCCATAATAAAAGCAATATGTTTAATATTAGTCTCTATTATGTCGCTTGATCTTTTATTTTTTCTTTTAAAAAATGACACTAAAATCACCTCTTAAAAATATTATACACATTAAAAAAAATAAGTTAAATAAAAACATCCTTAAGGATGTT
>CAYVZF010000002.1:33308-70274 GCA_964456095.1 uncultured Erysipelotrichaceae bacterium | reverse complement strand
GGTAAATAGTTTTTTTGAATTTTATAATTTTTTTATGAATTAAAAAAAATAGCCTTTTTAAAAGGCTAAAATTTTTATTTTCTTTTATCACCGAAGAAAAATACCGCAGCAGTGCCAGGCCCACAATGAGAAGCGATACTTGTTCCAATATCAAATATAGGTATATCTTTAATATTAGGAAACCTTTCCATTATTGCGCTTTTTAATTTTTTTGCATCTTCTATACATTGTGAATGACAAATATAACATTTGTTAGAATAATTTATTCCGTTAACTGCGTGCTCTTCCATCGTATCAACTGTAATTTTAATTGCTTTTTTCTTTCCTAAAGCTTTACTGTATGCAATGATTTTACCACTTTCATCCAAATGCATTATAGGACATATCTTAAAAAATGTTCCTATCATCGCGGTCGGTCCTGACATTCTACCACTTCTTCTATAATGCTTTAATTCAGTAGAAAAGAATTGATGATGAATATTTTTTCTATTTTCTAATAACCATTTTTCTGTTTCTTCTATTGTTAAACCATTATCACGCATATCAGCGGCACAGTCAACAAGCATTCCATAACCTGATGAACTACATAATGAATCAACAATAATGATTTTTCTATTTGGATACTTTTCTTTTAATTCATTCGCAGCTAAAACAGCATTTTGATAAGATTTTGTCATTCCTGTTCCTAAAACAACATGAAGCAAATCTCCTTTTTCTAATATTTTTTCAAAATGTTCTATATAAGTAAATTCATTTAATTGAGTAGTTGTAGGAAGTTTACCCATTTCAAGCATTTCATAAAAATGAGGTAATGCTTTAGGATCTCTAAGCATATCGTCAACATAATCAACACCATCAACATTATATTTATAAAATATGACTGGAATATTTCTTCCATTAATATATGAAAAAGGCATATCAACAGTAGATTCACACGATAAAATAAATTTTTGTTCCATTAAATTTCTCCTTACTTTCTTTTTGCATTTTAATGCTACATCGTAATTATATTAATAAAATGAATAAAAATAAATCTAATGATTGATTCATAAATTCTACTATTAAATATAGATAGTAGAATATCAATAATATTAATTCTACAAATTGTAGAAACTATTAAAAGCGCTTAATTATAGGCATTTTTTAAAAGCAGTATAGTAAAAAAACTACACTGTAATTTTAAATCTATTTAAATGTTTTCATATCACAATTATCCATATCATCAAATGTTTGATTTTCGCCACACATTCCCCAAATGAATGAATAATTTCTTGTAGCAAAGCCACAGTGAATTGACCAAGAAGGAGAGATAACAGCTTGTTCATTTCTCATAATAATATGTCTTGTTTCAGTAGGTTCTCCCATCATATGGAACACTCTATCTTCTTCACCAATACCAAAATATAAATATACTTCCATTCTTCTTTCATGTGTATGACAAGGCCATGTATTCCAAGCATTTCCTTCTTCTAAAACAGTCATACCCATAGATAATTGACATGTCTTTAAAACATCGGGATGAATATATTGATTAATTACTCTTTTATTCATATTTTTTGAATCGCCTAAACTTCTATGAATGGCTTTTTCAAATGGAATATGAGTAGTAGGATATGATGTATGAGCAGGTGATGAATTTAAATAGAATTTTGCAGGGTCATCTGATTTTTTAGAAGCAAATTCAACTTTCTTAACTCCCATTCCTACATATAAACCATCACTATGTTTCATTTCATATTCTTTTCCATCTAGAATAACAACACCATCACCACCAATATTAATGATTCCTAATTCTCTTCTTTGTAAAAAATAATCTGCTCTTAACTCATCTCCTGCAGTTAATTCAATAATCTTATTAACTGGTTTTGCACCACCAAAAATCATTCTATCTTGATGAGAATATGTTAATAATATTTGGTCGTCATCGAATATTTTTTCAACTAAATATTTTTCTCTTATTTCATCTGTAGTATAAAATTTTGAATCTTCTGGGTGTGAACAATATCTTACGTCCATAATTTCCTCCTTGATAACATTAATATGTTTGTAATATATTTAAATTTAGTTTTTTATTGATACTTTTAAACATCAATACTCTTTTTTATTTCCTTAATTGTCTTTTTATTTTGTTTAGAATAGATAATATAATTATCTAATAAAACCATAGAATCTAATACTTTATTACATCTTTCTAAACCAATTTCATTTTGAGGTGTAACAAGTTGATTTGTAATTTTAAAAAATGCATCGGTATTATCAATTTTTTCTGACATTACTTTTTTACTGTTATATAAGAATATAATATGTTTTAATTCAACAATAATATTATTGTTGATCCCATCTATATTAGACCAAGGATTGCCATATAAATAAACTTTATCATCTTCTCTTAAAATATAGTTCATATCGCTATTAATATAGACAATATTATCGTTTTCATTCCATATACTTGTTAATTCATTAATATTACATTCAGATGATAATAGTAAAATACCTTTTCCATTATAACAAAGTGCACTTCCATTTATTAATGCACAATCACATATTGATAATAATCTTGTAATAATATACTGAATTAATTTAATAGTTAAACTCGTATTATGTATATCTTTTAAAGAAAATAATACGTTATCAGTACAATATGTTATTTTACCAATATAATCATTATTATCATCTTTATGGTAATGTGTTTCTATGTTATTTAATTCATATAAATCATATTTTTTCGAATTAATCTTTAAATCGCCTTTATCAACTTCTTCTTTATACATTTCTTGTCGAATTAAAAAATCAGGTGCTTCTTCATCAACAATATATGAAGCAAAAAAAGGTATATATTCCTTCTCAAATAGAAAATGTATTTCAAATACTTTACGTGCAATTTTAATTTTCATAATCTTCACCTAATTAAATTTTACAAGTGCATAATTTTTCTTTCCTCTTCTTAAAACAATAAATCTTCCTTCTATAGCAAGATCTTTTGTTAATAAAAGATTCAAATCATTTGTCTTGTCCCCATTTACTAAAACTGCTCCTGAGTTAATAAATTCTCTTGCTTCTCTTTTTGATGATGCTAATTTTAAATTAATTAATGCATCAATTAGATTAATCTCTCCTTCTATAGTAGGTAAATCTTCAAATCCAATAGCTATTTCGTCTGCAGTTAATTTTTTTATATCACCTGAAAATAATGCTTGAGAAATCTTTAATGCTTGAATATAATCTTCTTCACTATGAATAAATGTAATTACTTCTTTAGCAAGAGCTTTATGTGCCTCTCTTAAATGAGGTTGTGTTCTATTTTTTTCTTCTAAATCCTCAATTACTTCTTCAGGCAAAAAAGTCAAAAACTTTAAATAATCAATCACTTTTGAATCCTCAGAATTGATAAAGAATTGATACATTTCATATGCAGATGTTTTATTTTTATCAAGCCAAATTGCTTTACCATTAGTTTTTCCAAATTTTGTTCCATCCGATTTTGTTAATAAAGGCATAGTAAACGCATATACTTCTTTTCCTTCTTTTTTTCTAATTAATTCAATGCCAGAAGTAATATTGCCCCATTGGTCTTGACCCGCAACTTGTAGAGTAACATTCTTATTTTTATTCAAATACCAGAAATCTAATGCTTGCATAATCATATATGAAAATTCAGTATATGTTATTCCTTCATCTAATCTACGAGAAATTATATCCTTACTTAACATATAATTGACATTGAAATATTTACCGAAATCTCTTAAATAATCGATAAAATTAATATCTTTATACCAATCATAATTATTTACAACTTCACAATCAAAAAGTTTTACAAGTTGTTTTTTTAAACAATCATAATTGTGTTCAACTGTTTCTTTACTAATCATTGGTCTTTCACTATCAGGTTTTGGATCACCAATTAACCCAGTGCCACCTCCAATTAAAATTATAGGATGGTGTCCTGCTTCTTTTAGTCTTTTGCAAATCAAAAAACTTGAAAAATGACCAATATGTAAACTATCTCCAGTCGGATCTGTACCAATATAAAATGTTAGTCCTCCTGCATTTAATTTTTCTTTTATGCTTGGATCAGAAACATCTTTAATCATTCCTCTCCAAACTAATTCTTCATATATGCCCATATAAACATCTCCTTTAAAAATAAAAAACGCCCTAAACATTCTAAGGACGTAATATTACGCGGTACCACCTTAGTTCTAGATAAATCTAGCCCTCAATTAATTTGTATTTCTCCTTAGATGTACTTCAATTAACACATTTGTTCTTTTTTCACCAAACAAAGAATCTCTAAATCAAATATAATAATCTACTTTTCTAAATCAACGAATTGTCTAAATCGACAAAAACATAGTAACGTATTAAAAGAAATAAAACAAGAACAATTATTCAATTTTATTTTTTAAATAAAACTTATAGAGATTAACATCATCAATTGTTGTTATTTTTAAATTATACTTACTTCCATTAACAAGCTTTATATTTTTTCCATATTTAACATATACAGAAGAATCATCAGTAAGTCCTAAAATCTTATTATCATGGCAATATATATGTGCATTTAAAATATCTTTAAAAACAAAACTTTGAGGTGTTTGTACAACAAATAATTCGTCTCTTTTTAATAACTCTACGGTACTATCTTTACATCTAATAATAGTATTTTCAGACATATATGCTGTTATACCTGATTTATATACTTTTGCAGAATCAATATTATCAATTATTATATCATCGTTCACGTTTGGTCTAGCTCCATCATGAATTAAAATTATATCATTATCACTTGTAGTTTTTCTTAAAGATAAAAGTGCTAAATAAACTGATTCTTGTCTTGTTTTACCTCCATACACAAGGCTAACTTTTTTTTCTAATCCTTCATAAAATAATATTCTTTTATAATTCTCTTCTTCACTTTTTTTTATAACTAAAACAACTTTATCTATTAAATAATTATTTAAAAACCTATTAATTGTATGAACTATTAAAGGTTTATCATTTATATTAATAAACTGTTTTGGTATATTTAAATTCATTCTAGAGCCGCTGCCTGCAGCCATTATTAAAGCAATATTCATAGTAATCCCTCACATTTTAAATAATCTATAATAATTTCTTTATTTCTTAACATCATTTCTTTTGGCAATTCATTTATATTAAAGAATTTTAATTCAATTACTTCTTCTTTTTGTAAATTAATATTACCATGATATTTTTTACAAACAAAAATATTTTCAATTATATAGACAGAATCCCCGTTGGGATATATATGGTTAAATTCTTTTCCAGAATATACTTTAAAAAAAGATAATTCATCTGCGATTAAACCTGTTTCTTCAAACAACTCCCTTTTTGCTGTATCTTCTATTCTTTCATCAATTTCAATTGCGCCACCATGAATAGCCCATAAATTATTATCTTTCCTTTTTTGTAATAATATTTCATTATTTTCATTCATCACTATTACAGATGAACAAGGCATTATTAATTTCCTTTTACCTACAATTTTTCTTAATTCGCTGATGTATGACATATCATATCCCCTAATACTAATGTCCGCTTCCAATAAATGAGGTCATAAATGAAATTAATACACCAACTAAAATAAATAAAACTTGATACCACTTAAAGTCTTTATTAAATGTTGATTTTATTTCTTCAATTATTACAAAAATTAATACAGAGCATGAAAAAGATAACATAATAAAGTTTAAAATCATATTAAAACCCGCTAAATAATTGCCAAGCATTGCACCTATAATAGATGGAATTGAAGATAATGTAAGAAGTAATAACACATTTTCTTTTTTCATTGAAGATAATAGAAGTGGAAGAGCCATTGTAAGTCCCATAATTAAATTATGAATTCCTAAAGATATAGCTAAAGATAATCCATCATTAAAATCATTTGTCAATACAATACCTAAACTCATACCTTCAGGTAAATTATGAAATATTAATGCAATACATAATGCAATACCCGCTTTTTTAAATGAGTGTTGTTTCTGTTTCAAAAAAACATCAATATGACCATGATCGTGTTCATGATGACAGTGATGATGTTTATGTTTATATAACACTAAATCAATACCTTTATGGGCAAAAACTATTAGTGCTAAAAAAACTAATAATGATAATAATATATATACAATACCTAATTTATTATCTAATTCGTATGCTAATTCAATTGTTTCAGGAATCATCTCATAAATCATTAAAAACAATAAAGTTCCAAGCGAAACATAAATTAAACTATTAACAGTCTTATTATCTTTTTTCTTAAAAACAAGCGCAAAAAGACCACCTATAATAAGTGGAATTGTTACAGCTAAAAATGATACTAGAAAAGACTTAAACATTTATTATCCCCATTATTTAATTATTAAATTTATTTTTTATTTCGTTTAAAAAATTATTATTATCAAAATAATCAATTTTCATTGCTTTTTTAACATTTGTTAATGTTTTAGAAGATACTTCTATTGCTCTTTTTGTTCCTTCTAATAAAATTTTATATACTTCTTCAATATGCATCTCGTAGTACTTCCTTTTTTCTCTAAAAGGGGTTAATACATCTTCCATTACAGCATATAAAAATCTTTTACATTTCATATCACCTAAACCACCACGTTCATAATGGCTTTTCATTTCTTCTAAATTCTTATATTCAGGTAAATATAAAGCAAAATGTTCATCAGTTGCAAAGCATGATAAATACATAAAAACTGGATTATCTTTTGTATTTCCTGGATCTGATACTTTTAAATGATTTGGATCAGTGTACATTGACATTATTTTTGTTTTAACTGTATTCGAGTCATCACTTAAAAATATACAATTCCCTAATGATTTTGACATTTTAGCTTTACCATCTGTTCCAACAAGTCTATGACATGTTTCATTTTCAGGTAATAAGATTTTAGGACTAACTAATACATCTCCATAAATTGAATTAAATTTATGAACAATTTCTTGAGTTTGTTCAATCATTGGCATTTGATCTTCTCCTGCAGGAACAATTGTAGCATTAAAAGCCGTAATATCCGCGGCTTGTGAAATCGGATAGGTAAAAAAACCAGCCGGAATTGATGTGTCAAAGTTTCTCATTTTAATTTCATTTTTAATAGTTGGATTTCTTTGAAGTCTAGATATTGTTACCAAATTTAAAAAATACATATTTAATTCTTTAAGCGCAGGTACCATAGATTGAACAAAAATAGTGCTTTTTTTAGGATCTATTCCTACGGATAAATAATCTAAAGCTACTTCAATAATATTATCTCTTATTTTTGATGGATTTTCCGCATTATCAGTTAATGCTTGATCATCAGCAATCATAATATATATTTCATCAAATTCATTAGAATTTTGAAGTTCTACTCTTCTTTTTAAAGAACCTACGTAATGACCAATATGAAGTTTTCCTGTTGGTCTATCTCCAGTTAAAATAATTTTTTTCATGTCTATCACCATTGCTTATTATGAATGAATTTTTTAAATCTTTCTACATTTTATTTAAATTAGCAAAAAAATAAGAGTGATCGCTATTCACTCTTAAAATATTTTATTTAAACTCTCTCTGATATATTTTCCTTAATTCATCAAAACGATTATAATGAACTATTTCTCGTTGTCTCAAATAAAGAAGAGGTCTTATAACTTCATCATCATGTGATAAATCAAGAAGATGTTCATATGTCGCTCTTGCTTTTTCTTCCGCGGCTTTATCATCTTCAAGATCTGCGAGAAAATCTCCAGTTGCTCCTATTCCTCCTACTGAGAAATCTTGAAGTGCTGAATCTGTCATAAACATTTCAGTTCCATGCGTTGCAAATGCCTCACCTAAACCGCCTTCTTCTAATTCTTTTATTGTTGCTCCTCTAGTTAATTGAAAAACTAATGTACAAATCATTTCAACATGTCCATACTCTTCAGTTCCAATTTCAGTGAGTAAAGTTCTTCCTCTTTCATCAGGCATAATATAACGTTGATTTAAATATCTTAACGCTGCACCCAATTCGCCATAAGGCCCACCATATTGAGTTAAAATATATTTAGCCATTTTTGGATCTTTCCTTTTAATATTAATTGGGAAAGCTAATTTTTTTTCATATTTAAACATACTCTATTCTCCTATATTCCAAGCCAAGCACTTGGAGTTGTAACATAATTAAAATATCCGTTATCGTATACTCCATGTTTTGCACAAATAGGGTCATATTTTTTTCTATATATTTCCTTTAATTCATTTAATTTATTAATATATTTTTCATATATTTCAACGTATTCTTTTTTATTTGGATAAACATCTAAATAAAGTTCAATATCATGACTAGCATGATCATAAATCATTATTTCAAACAATAATGATTCTTTTTCATTTGTAGGCGTTATTTCTCTAGGAATATAATTCTTATAAGATTTATATTCATTTTCAAACAAATTTCCCTTAAAAAATCCTTCTTTTGGTGTGAAAAGATTTAATGAATTTGTTTTATATTTTCGCTCTTCTTCGTTATTATAATAATAAAAAAGAGGATTTAAAGATTCTATCATTTTTCTTACCTCCTCTTTAAAGTATTATTTATATTATTTTAAGATTAATCGTTTAGCCTAGTTTGAATTAATTTCTTGAATTATTTTATTAAGTAATGAAATCTTTTTTTCTTTTTCACTATCAATTATTTGTTCTTCCATAATATGTTTTTCATACATATTCTTACATTTTAAAAATGACATTGTAAAATCTTTTTTTATTTTCATATCATCTTGCAAATAATTCTCCAAATAATCATATACTAGCATAAATAAAAAGCAATGTTTTTTTAAATCATCAAAACTAATATCAATAATATCGCCATTATTAATTAAAAACTCAACTTTATCACTTAATACTATATTTTCAAGTATACTATCATTATTTATATCTACCTTTTCATCAATTAATTTAATTGCAAATGGAAAAAATTGTTCTATATTGTATTTCATTTTATTATTAATTAAATTATTTACAAAATTAGTGAAACCGATTATTTTTAAATTCTTTTTTACACTCTTTTTAATAAATTGATATATATAATCATCTAACTCTAATTCTTTTAATATATCTTTTAATGCATTTTCTTTATTTCTTTCTTCATAAATAGAATTAGGATATAAATCTATAAAATAGTTTTGTAAGAAAAAACAATATTCTTTTAAAGAAGCATTATTTTCAAAAGATAATTTTAAATAGTCTTCAAAACAATCTTCATCAATTCTTTCATCTTTAACATTATTTAAAAAAGAAGTATAAATATTATGCTTATATTCATATTCTTTTCTCAATGATTCGCATTTTTTCTTATATATAAGATTAAGATTAATTTTGTTATCACTTATTTTCTTTTTATTATTTTCTTTTAATTCTTCTAATAAATTTAATTCTTCTTCCATTCTATAAATAATAAATTCATTAATTATCTTTATATAATTGTTTTTTTTATTTTCCATATAACTCCCCCTCGTAGAATAGTTTTTACCAATTATAAAATTTTAATCATTTTATTTTTATTTATAGATTTTTTTAAATGTGGTATATTTAATAAAGGTGAGAGAAATGAAAATATATGAATCTGCAGAAGATTATTTAGAAAGAATACTTATGTTATCTATGGAGAAAGAAAATGTTAGAGCAATTGATATTGCTCATTCATTGAATTTTTCAAAACCAAGTGTATCTATTGCTATGAAAAAATTAGCGGAAAACAATCTTATTTATTTTGATAATAACTATATAAAGCTAACAGAAAATGGTTTAGAATTAGCAAAAAGAGTGTACGATAGACATGAAACTTTAACTAAAGCCCTTATACGTTTAGGAGTAAGCGAAGATATTGCAAGAGAAGATGCTTGTAAAATAGAACACGATTTATCTGAGGAATCTTTTTTAGCAATTAAAAATCATATAAATAAATTTTAAAAATAATTCAAATCTAAATAA
Source organism: uncultured Erysipelotrichaceae bacterium (assembly GCA_964456095.1). Lineage (GTDB taxonomy): Bacteria > Bacillota_I > Bacilli_A > RFN20 > CAG-449 > CANRPC01. The sequence continues at coordinate 60,292 of CAYVZF010000002.1, read as the reverse complement.
ATGTTTCTTTATACTTAAATCATTTTCTAGAAGTCCAATTTATACTACACATCTTATAAAGTTAGAGTTATGATGATTAAAAAAATAATCTTATTGGAGCTATAATAATACAGGTTTTTGGTGTCAAATATTTCACTTACAATAATTCTAAAAAATTCTATAAACATCAAATTGAGAAAAAAACCTTAAATAAAAAGTTTAAAGTTTCAGAGTTAGGAAAGAAAGAACTGGCAAATATAGAATTACTGATGCTTAAAGAAGTTATAAAGTATACAAATGATAATAATTATACGATTAAAAATAGCAAAGTAATTACAAATTTTAATAATAATCCTTTTGTAATTGTTGAATTTAACAAAAAGATAGCTGTGCAATACGTATTATTTGATTTAGTGAATCCTATCGCTGCAAAAAGTCTTGGTAGAAAGATTTTCAAAAAAGTCGATATGATTAGATCTTCCCCTGATTCTTGTGCTCTCGCGGATAATGAGTTTCTATCTAACAAATCAGTACTCAAACTACTTGTCGATAATTATATTATTTATTACAAAGTGCTTTATGACGAAAAAATAATATCAATTGTTCGTATCATATATGAAAAGTGTAATCTCGATGGAATCTTAAAACAATATAGTGTTAATCAACTTCAATTCTCAAAACTGCATCGTTGTAATAAATAATTATACGATTTTACTTGATTTTTGATGTTACATTAATTATCTTTTTATAAATTTCAAGCATATGTTTTTCACTAACAATTTTATCTAGTTCATCAAAAGGAACATATTTTACTTTTTCTTTAAATCTCATATTTTCTTCATCTTTTAAGCTGATAAAAGCATATGTGATGTTAAAATGAAAATGCTCTTTTACTGGTTTATTATTCTTTACATGCTCTTTTACTGGTAATATTTCAAGAGATATAATTTCATTGTTAAAAAGTACTTCAAAATCTGTTGAACCTGTTTCTTCTTCTATCTCTTTTATTGCAACATTTAGTAAATCAATTCTTTTATCAGCGTGTCCACCAAGCCAACTCCAAGAATCATAAATATTATGATAACATAATAATACTTTATCCATATTTTTATTAAAAACAAATGCTGAACTTGTAATATGGCATTTTTCATTTTTTCTAGAAAATAATTTATATTTATATTCATTTAAATGGTTTATAAAAATTTCTTTATCGCTTTCTTCTTTTGAAGTATTAGGTTGATATTTTTTTATTTCATTTAACAATGCATCAAATAATAATGCTTTATGTTTTTTATGCTTAATTAGTAATATAATACCAATTACAAGTAATGCTATAACTAGCAATAATAAATATACGTAGAATATTATTTGTAATATATCTGATACACTTGAAAGAATTTTAAATCCAATTGAAAATAAAATAATTCCCCCAAGAATAGAAGCATAATTTGAAAAGAATTCACCAAATTTTTTTCCAAGAATAATAGCTATAAAACTTATTGAAAAAGTCACTAAAGCTACAACTAAAAATATTTGCAAAGCATCAGTCCAAACTCTATCTGCGTATATAATTCCTGTTGTTAAAGCATCAATTGAAGTTGCAAATGCTTGAACAATAATTCCGCTAAAAGTTACCTTAGTATCATTTTTTTCATCTTTATTTTTAAATCCATCTATTAACATTTTTATACCTAAAAATGCTAATAAGCCAAAACCAATATATGGAATATATTTAGCAATAGTATTTTCAAAAATATGAGCAAATAAATAACCAATAAAAGGCATAAGTCCCTGAAATAAACCAAAAAGAAAAGCGATAAACAACATTTTCTTCTTCTTCATTTTTGATTCAATCATACCATCAGTCATCGATACACTAGCGGCATCCATTGAAAGCCCTACACCCAAAAACATAGATTCAATATAATCACTTAAGAGTAACATTTTTTTCTCCTTACATAAAAAAAGCAGGCTACGGCCTGAAATATAATTCATGCGTAGCAAAAATAGCTATCGCATGAGTCTCGTTAATTAAGATAAGCCAGGAATAACCAGTATGTTGACATATCGCGTTAATACGCAAACTACTCCCTCATGGATATAATGATTTTAACAACTCATAATTTTAGTGTCAAGAATAAATAAAAATTATAATGTTTTATAAATTAATTGATCCATTATTTGAATTACATTTGATGCTGCACCTTTTCTTAAATTATCAGATACAACATACATTAATAAACCTTTTTTATTATTTAAATCTTTTCTAATACGTCCAACATAAATTAAGTCATTATTAGTTGCAATAATAGAAGAAGGATATATGTTTTCTTTTGCATTATCAAATACTTTAATACCTTTTTGCATATTTAATAATTCTTTTACTTTTTTAATATCATACTCTCTATCGAATTCGATGTATATTGAAACACCATGGCAATTAATAACAGGTACCCTTACACAAGTTGCTGTTACTTCTAAATCATAATTATTCAATATTTTTTTTGTCTCATTTATCATTTTCATTTCTTCACTTGAATAATCGTTATCAACATAACTATCAATAAAAGGAATACATGTTTTTGTTATATCATAACTAAAATAGTAATCATTAATATTATTTTTCAATTTATTAAAACTATTAATTGCTATTTGCCCCGCTCCACTTATTGATTGATATGTGTTATAAATAATTCTTTTTACTTTATATTCCTTTGTTAATGCAAATATTGGGAGTACAGATTGAATCGTCGAACAATTAGGGTTTGCAATTATTTTTCTTTTACTTTTGAAAAATTCATTAATATTAATTTCTGGAACAATTAAAGGAATGTCATCATTCATTCTATAACATGATGAGTTATCTATAACTATTGCACCTTCTTTTTCTGCTTGAATACAATACTTTTTTGAAATATTTTTGTTCGTACAAAAAAGAGCATAATCTATATTTTTAAAACAGCCTTTATATATTGTTTTACATATATATTCTTTATTTTTAAACTTTATTATTTTCCCTTCACTTTTTTTTGATGCAAACATTTTTATTATATTAATATTAAAACTATATTCATTTAATACATCTAATAATGTTCTACCAACAACCCCAGTAGCGCCAACAATGGCAATGTTAATTTTTTTCATATCTAGCACCATTTCCTATTTTTTTATATGCTAGATATAAGAATAAATTGACTAAATAAAATAACATTATTGATTTAACATTATATTAATTATTTCTTTATCAGTTTCAACCATACCTTTACTTGCAATAATTCCAATATTATTTATTGTATTATCTACACCTTTTGATACTATGCCATCTCCTGAATAAAATTCATTACCGTTTTGATATAACTTAAATCCTAAAATTCCAGCTTCAATACTTGATGATATTTTCCCAGCGCAAGAGGCTTTGGCTCCATCACATATAATTCCAGAAATAATTGCAAGAGAATTAACAATTGTATGCGATATTACATCTACATCTTCAGTATACAAATACGCAATTGCACCACCAACAGCACAACCCGCTGCAACAACGCCACAAAAAGCAGACAGTCTTCCAATTCCTTTTTTAATATGAATTGTTAATAAATTTGATAAAACTAATGCTCTAATTAATTTTTCATGACTTACATTTAATTCTTTTGCAAAAACAATAACAGGAACAGAACATGTAATTCCTTGATTACCACTTCCACTATTAATGACAACTGGCATATCACAACCATTCATTCTTGCATCAGATGCTGAAGATGCATATGCTCTTGCTTTTATCGAAATATCATTAGGATATTCTTTTAATAATGTTTTACCAATATTTGCACCATAGTTTTCTTTTAATCCAACTTCAGCAATGGCCATATTGCATTTTATTTGTTCATCAATGATATCCTCAACATCATTTAAATTTATTTCATTTGCAAAATCAAATATTTCTTTAACACTTAATAGATCATATATTTTTGAATTATGAATTCCTCTATATATTGATAAATCCTTGTTTATAATAATGTTATTATTTTTCCTTATATATACAATATTTGTATGGTCATTAACTATTCTCCCTTCAACAATATCGTTTCCTTTATACATAAAAATATGTATATCAAACACGTAATTATCATTTGAATAATTAACTTTAATATTATTCCTTTTTAAAAATTCTTCACACTTTTTAATATCATCATTTGTAACTTTTGATATACATTCAAGAACTAATTCTTTTTTACCAGCAACTAATCCAATTGAACACGCTGCTTTAATTCCTCTTAACCCATTTGTATTTGGTACAACAACGGACTTAACATTTTTCAAGATATTACCGGAAACAAATATTTCAACACGTTCTGGAATATCACCAAGTAAATCTTTTAAATAACATGATAAATATGAAATAGCAATCGGTTCAGTACATCCCATTGCTTTCTTTAATTCTTGATTTAAAATATTCAAATATTCATTTCTATACTTCATAATCCACCTACATCACACTTATAATACAACACATTTTAAATCAAATTCTAGAAATTATAGAATAATTATCGTATTATTTGCTTAAGGAGAAAATTAAAATGAGTTCATTTAAAGATTTACGAATCGTTGACAACTTTTATCAAACATCATCTTTTTTTCCAATGCCTACAATATTAATTTCAACATTGGATGATGATGGTAATACTACACTTGGAGCATATTCTTTATGCTTCCCATATTACATAGCAGGAAAAGACTATTATGCAATGATATTAGAATGTAGAAATTCATCAAATACAGCACAAAATTTACTTAAAAGAGGAAAATGTGCATTAAACTTTTTAGAAGATAATAAAAAAGATTTTTTTGAAACAGTCAAATTAGGTTTCCCAGGAGAAACAAGTAAAGAAAAAATGGCCAAATGCTCTTTTGAATTTGAAGATGGTTTAGCTGAAGGTAAAAATAGACCAAAGGTATTAAAAAAAGCATATCAAGTTTTCGAATGTAGTTGGGATGATACACTTGAAAATGCATATGAAGATAAAAAAAGAGTTGGAGAATTAGATGGAATTGAACCACCTTATAGAAACTTTAATGGTATTACTTCAAAATTTGGTACACATTTTATTTTAAAAATCGATAAAATATTAATGAAAGAAAAATACTATAATGCGATTGTAAACGGCGTTAGAGCAAAAGACTTCCCTAATGTACCAGTTGATTATGGTTATAGAGATTCCAAATACTTCTGGTATACGAAATTCAAAAAACCAATCGCGGCCCCAATCCCAAGTGGAACAGAAATGGATATAAAAAGTGTAAGATATGCCGCGGATAGATTAAATACTGATATTAAATTTGAAGATGAAGCTTTACAGGGTTTAGTAAAAGTTCCAAGAGTATTTTTAAAAACAATATTAAATGGTTGTATAAAATACGCTGAAGAAAATAATATTAAAGTTATTGATGCCAAAGTTATGAAAGACATTAATGATAAACGAAAAAAAGAAAAAAGTAAGTAAAAAAAAATAGATTTGGATTTATAATGAATTCAAATCTATTTTTTATTTTTATTTATATGAATCAATTACTCTTTTTAATAATTCTGGATCATCTGTCATAATTGCATCAACTTTTAGATCAATAAGCATTCTCATCTCTTCTTCATCATTTATTGTCCAATATTGAACAGCAATATTTCTTCTGTGCGCACGATTAATGTATGTTTTTTTGGCTAGATTTAATCCTTTTTCAGATAATGGTATTTGTAAGCAAACAAAGTCTCCTTTATCAAAAATATTAACCTTCAATAATTGTGTAACAATAAAACTTGTCGCAGCATCTTCTGATGCCCCTCTTAAAAGTGTTGGATGATTTGTCTTTAAATATTCTTCTACTTCTGAATTAAATGTTCCTATTACAATATTGTCTTTATAATCCGGAAAATCATTTTCTAATATATTTGCTAAAATGTCTGCAGCAATAAAGCCCTTCTCATTAGAATTTTTAATTTCTACTATAAAAAGTAAATCTTTATTAGTTTCATAAAATTGTGCAAACAATTCACTAGCTTCAACGATTTGTAAGTCATTATTTTTTAATACTTCTTTTCTATTTTCATCATTAAGTCCAACTATATCTTTATAGTTTTCTTTTTCAAAATTATATCCAAAGTTGAAATTTTTTAATTCTTCTAATGTAAAATCTTCTACATAATTATTTTGTCCTTCATAAAATAACTCTGCATCGCTTGTTCTATTAATGCTATGGTCATGATTGTAAACTAAATAATTATCTTTTGTAAGCCACAAATCTGATTCTAAAATCTCAACTTTAAAATCATATACAGAAGCTTTATATGCTTTCATTGTATTTTCAGGATTAGCCTCTTTCCCACCCCTATGAGCTGCGATCATAGGATAAGAAGTATTGTTAATAAATGGATTATTTTCAATAACATGTTTTGGTGGGATAATATTAATAACACCTAAAAATAAAATAGGTAAAATAATACATACAGTTAAAATAGATATTATAATAATACTAACTTTCTTTTTCATTTTTAATCCTCCTTTTGCTTGATTCCATAAAATATTATAATTTGTTATTTAAAAAAACAATATAATATTTTAAAAATTATTTTCTATTTTTTAATATTTCATCTAATCTATCTTTTAGTAAAAGATACCTTTCATACTTTTCTTTCACTATAAAATGGGTTTTTCTATTTTGATTAACGTAATTTATATAATTAATTTTATTATTAAATTGTTCACTAGATAAATCAAAAATATAATTATCTATTATATTAAAACAATGATAATTACCATCTTCTAATAAAATACCATATACTTCCCCACCGAATAAATCTTGAAATAAAAAACTCGTAATAGAACATTGACCAACTGTTTTACTTCTATTACTCCATTTATATCTTAATCTAGGAGTGCATGTATTTTCACACCATATTTCATTTAAAAAAACATATAAATCATTTGGATTATTTATCTTATCATATTTAGTTTTTTTATTAATAAAAATTGAATTTTCATGTCCATAATATTTATATTCCATAAATCATTACTCGCTATAATATTTATTAATAAGATAAAATGGTAAATATGATGAGACAATACCTATTAATCCACCAAAACATGTTGTTAGTAATACATTATAAGTATTTTTAATATTTCCATTTATTAAAATATATAATGGTATATTAATTGCATTATAAATTATAAATGCAACAAGAAGAAAAATAAGCATAAATATATACTTGTTAATTTTATCTTTTATTCTATTTCCACATTCAAAAACAATAATAACCATTATAGAACTTGCAAATGCACTTGATAAAAATGTCAAATAAACTTTTAATATATCTAAAGAATAACCGTTAGAAAATAAATCGGCTAAAAACTGGAATGTCGCGGATATAATTATTGCTAAAACACTAGAAAGTGATAAAAAATAAGCATCTTTTTTATTTGATTTATAAAACATTAAAAATGCACAAAAAATAAATAATACATATATTATGCTATCAATAGCAAATGGAAGTCCAAAGCATTCAATTGGATATTTAAAAGCTTGAAAGAAATTAGCATTTACTATACCTCCTATTGCAAGAGCATATAGCGTTGTAACTTTATATTTTTTAAAGCCAATAATAGTTAATAAAAATAATAGAAAACTAAATATTAGTAATAAAATAAACTTCATAAAACCCACCTTTATATTTCTTAACAATTTGATTATATCATATCTAAAATATTAAAAAGTATGAATAATTTAGATTTTTTAAACTAATAATATATTTGTGAAAAAAGGAGTTATTAATAAATGAAAAAAGAAACAGTAGAATGTATTAACAAATATTTAGCAAATTTATGTATAGAATATGTTAAATTGCATAATTTACACTGGAATGTTATAGGAAGCAACTTTAAATCAATTCATGAATTTTTAGAAGAGCAATATAATAATATTAGTAAATCACTCGATTCCATCGCAGAATTATTAAGAATTAACAACGAATTTCCGTATGCATCTTTAAAAACATATCTAGCACTTGCTAGTATAGAAGAAATATCATCAAAAGAATATAGACAAGATGATGTTATAAAAATTGTTTTATTTGATTATGAATCATTAAAAAAACAAGCAGAAGAAATTAGATTATGTGCAGATAAAAACAATGAATTCGATGTTGTAAATCAGTTTGAAGATGAATTAATTAATATTAATAAACTTATTTGGTTTTTAGAATCTATGTCAAAATAAAAAAGTAAATTAAAGATCTTAATACTATTAGTTAAATTTGTATTAAGATCTATTTTAAATTTAATTATCTAATTGTTTATTATCTCATTACTAATATTAAAATTATTTTCTAAAGATATTCCAATCAAATAATTCAATCTATAAGTAAGCATTTATCTATAATTCCATTTTTCTTTTATATTCATCAATAAGATTAACAATAAACTTATTATTAATAACAGATTCGTTCATTTTAATTCCGTATTTATGTCTTTGAATAGGTAAACATTTATCTAAATTATCTAAAATGTTTGAAATAAGTGGAATAAATAACCGGGATTCTTCATTTGATCCATATATTCCAATAGCATGTAACTTATTAATAAATATTAAATAATTACTTTCATTGTTATTAAAATAATCTTGCATCCTTTCCATAAGTGTAAAATAAAGAGAAGATGGATTACCACAATACATAGGAACTACAAATACAATTTTATTATACTTTATACTTATATCTAGTAAATTATAGATATCATCATATCGATAAATACATTTATTAATAGACATACATTCATAATTACATTTATTACAAAAATTAATAAATAAATCTTTAAAATTTATAAATGTATCTTTTTCTTCCATCATATATTTGATTATATTTTCAGAATTTCCATTAGCTCTAGCACTAAATGATATATAGAGATTAGATTTTTTATCTTTAGGTAATGGAATATTATTCAAACTCGCCTTAAATGATTGATCTAAATTTAAATTATATTTATTAATTAATAACATTAACTTATCATAACTAATTTCATTTATACCTTTTTCTATTTTGTTAATCGTGGATTTTGAAGTATATCCAAGTTCTTTTGCAAATGCTTCTTGGCTCAATCCTCTGCTTATCCTTATTTCTTTTATTTTTTCTCCAAGTCTACTCATTATTTATTACCTATAATACTTTCTCATTATTTTTAGTAAAATATTTCATATATATGGTTGATTATTAATCAACTATAGCATCAAAAAAAATGTCATCACTGACAACTTCTAAAATTAATGGCAGGAGTGACAGGAATCGAACCCGCGTTAATGGTTTTGGAGACCACTGTACTACCATTGTACGACACTCCTAAATGCTATTCCCTTAAAGCAAAATTTATATTAGCAAAATATTAATAATATTTCAACACTTTTTTTAAAAGTAATAATTTATCAATTACTATAGAATTTTATAAAAAATTATTATAGAATGAATTTGTTATGAAAAAGAATAGTTTTAGATTAAAGTACTTATTATTAATTAGTTTATTATCATTTGTTAGTTGCTCTAATAATAATATAGGCAGCGATTTTTTGTCTTATTCGTCTATTTTTAGTAACGATTTTTCAATAGAAAGTTATACTGATAGTACTATTTCTAGTAGTGAAGAAGTATCTAGTGTTTCTAAATATGAATCTGAAAAAATAAGTTCAATAAAATCAAGTGATTTATCTTCATTTTCAAATAGTGAAAAAGAATCATATAGTTCTATATCAAGTATTTCTTCAAAACAATATGAAGAAATAACTATACCTGAAAATTCAAATAGTCCAATTGATATTAGTACATATCAAAACTTTTCTTTTATAGATGAATTACCTGAATATTTTTCATACATTTATGGAAATAATAAAACAAAGCCTGAAATATATGCTGATGGTGGAGGTCTTATCATGAATGAAAATGATGGCCCTAGAAAAGGTGTTCAAACGCCATGTTTTAATTCTTGGAATAAAATTGAATTAAGAATTCATCTAGGTAAATTTCATGGCACACAAAAAAAACAAAATAAAACAGATCCAATATTTACTATTGATTGTTATTCAATTGATGGCACATTACTTGAAACCACATATATCGAAGATATTGATGTAACAAACAATAGTACTGTTAAAACATATATTAAAAATTCATCAATAAGTTATATAGAAATTAGAGCAACAAATCTTCCAGTTAAATCAAATCAAGTTTATAATTTTGGTATATCTGGAATAACATTAAAAGGTTGGATTTATGATTAAAAAGTAGGGGAAAACCTACTTTTTTATACATCCATTTCTAATAATTTTAATAGTTCATTTTCTTTTTCAATAATTTCTTTATCAATTCTAGACATCTTTTTATAATCCATATAATTTTCTTCTAAATACTGTGATTTTTTTAATTCCTCTATTTCTTTTTCGAGTTTTTCAATTTTTTCTTTTATTCTAATTGAATTATTATTACTATTTCTATTATTATCAACAATAACAACTTTTTCTTTAACAATGTCTGATTTTTCTAGATTAAGTTTTTCTTCAATACTTTTAAAATCCTGATAACATCCTTCATTAAAATAAGCTTTATCGTTCTTAAAATAAAGAATATGTGTCGCAAGTTCATCTACAAAAAATCTATCATGTGATACAAAAATAATTGTTCCCTTATACTCTTTTAAAGCATTAATTAAAGCCTGTCTTGTTACCATATCTAAATGATTTGTTGGTTCATCTAAAAAAAGTACATCATAATTTCTTAGTATTATTTTAGATAGTAATAGACGCATTTTTTCTCCACCACTTAATATATCTAAAGATTTTTTATAATCATCACCACAAAAATTAAACTTCCCTAAATGATTTCTTATTTCTTTTTCTCCAATCGTAGGAAATTCATTCATTAAATAATCAATTATTGTTTCTTTTCCTTTAACGTCAAAATGATGTTGATCAATATATCCAATTTTTACTAATCTTTTATAAATTACTTCGCCTTTAAGTGGCTTTAATTCATCCATTAATACTTTTAATAAAGTAGTTTTTCCAGATCCATTATCGCCCATAATCGCGATAACATTTTGACCATATACAGAAAAATTAATATCTTTAACTAGTTCATTTGAATATCCAAGCGACAAATTAACAACATTAAGAATTTCCTTATCTTTTAAAGATTCACCTTTGAAATGTAATTTAATATTTTTATTTGATGAATATGGTTTATCAATTTTTTTCATATGTTCTAATTTCTTTTCTCTATCATGAACACGAGAAACAAATCTTGGTTTATATCTAAAATATTCAATAAATCTTTTCATTCTTTCTATTTCTTTTTGTTGATTATTATAGGCTTTTAACTGATTGTCATAAATAATTTTCTTTTCTTCTATAAAATCTTCATAATTACCTTTAAATATAAAAGATGTTTTATTTTCTATTTCAATTATTTTATTACACAATGCATCAATAAAATACCTATCATGTGATACAAATAATAATGCACCATTATATGTTTTTAAATATGTTTCAAGCCATTCAATAGTAGACAAATCTAAATGATTAGTAGGTTCATCAAGTATTAACAATTCTGGTTCAATTAAAAGTAATTTAGCAAAAGCAATTTTTGTTCTTTCGCCGCCCGAAAAAGATGTAATTTTACGATTATATTCTTCTTTAGAAAAACCAAATTTAGATAATAACATATCTATTTTATATTTATAATCATAGCCACCCATATCATCAAATTGTTGCATCTTTTTTCCATACAAATCCATGATTTCTTTTGATGAAGGATTATTTTCAAGGAGTAAAGCTAGATCATCTAGTTCTTTTTCTTTATTTATTAATGTTTCAAAAACATTCATTGCTTCTTCATAAAGTGTATTGTTGTTATCATCAATTACTTCTTGTGATAAATAACCAATTCTTACACCTTTTGCAATAGCTATTATTCCTTTTGCAATTTCTTCTTTACCAAGTATCATTTTTAGTAATGTTGATTTACCAGTTCCATTATTTCCAATTAATGCAACACGATCTTTATCGTTCATAGAAAAAGAAATATTTTCAAATAATGTTTCACCCAGAAATTCTTTTTTTAAATCTTGAATAGAAAGTATTTGCATTTTAATCACCTTTTTTTAGAGTACAACATTTAATATTTTTTTTAAATATTTATTTACTTTCATAACTATTTATTTATAAAAAATATTTACAAAATTATTTATATAAATAATAAATATAAAATATATACAAAATATGTTGACAAATAGTTACTAATAAATAATAATTTCATATGTTTAAGTTTAGTACGACTAAACTTTTTGATTAAAATTAGCAAACTAAATTTGATGAGGGGTTAGCAAAATGAAAATTGGTAAAAAAATCAAAGATCTAAGGAATAAATTTAACTTAACTCAAGAAGAACTAGCCGATAGGCTAGAGTTATCTAAAGGATATATATCTCAATTAGAAAATGATTTAACTGAACCTTCAATTTCTACTTTAGAAGATATAGTGCTTGCTCTTGGAACAAATTTAAGTGATTTTTTTAAAGATGACAAACAAATAGATCAAATCGTTTTTAAAAAAGATGATTATTTTATAAAAGAATACAATGGTTACAATATTAATTGGTTAGTTACAAATGCTCAAAAAAATGAAATGGAACCTATTTTAGTTACTATATTACCACATTCACAGACTGACATTGATTATCCTCATGAAGGTCAAGAGTTTGGTTATGTTCTTGAAGGAGAAGTTTTATTATGTATAGACACTTCAATATATAAAATAAAAAAAGGTGAAACGTTTTATTTTGATTCCACTAAAAATCATTATTTAAAGAATATAAAAGATAAATTATGTCGTGTGATTTGGGTTTCAAGCCCACCAAATTTTTAAAAGGAGTTACTGAAAAATGAAAAACAATGAATTAGAAACAATAATCGATATTATAGACGTTAATAAAAAATATGATGATGGTGATTCATATGCTGTTGAAAATTTTAATTTAAAAGTTAAAAAAGGTCAATTTGTCACTTTTTTAGGTCCTTCTGGATGCGGGAAAACAACAACATTAAGAATGATCGCAGGCTTTGAAATTCCAACAAGTGGAAAAATCATTTTAAATGGTGAAGATATCGCTCAACTACCACCATATAAAAGACCTGTAAATACAGTATTCCAACGTTACGCTTTGTTCCCTCACCTTGATGTATATGACAATATAGCTTTCGGTTTGAAACTCAAAAAAGTCGAAAAAACTTTTATTGATAGAAAAGGCAACAAGAAAACAAAACTTGTTAAATTATCTCAAAGTGAAATTGATGAAAAAGTTATTAAAGCATTAAAGATAGTTGATTTAGAGCAATTTGAGTCAAGAAATGTTACAACATTATCAGGTGGTCAACAACAACGTGTTGCTATTGCGCGTGCCATTGTAAATGAGCCTAAAATATTATTGCTTGATGAACCTTTAGGAGCTCTCGATTTAAAGATGAGAAAAGAAATGCAAGTCGAATTAAAAGAAATGCATAAAAAATTAGGAATTACATTTATTTACGTAACTCACGATCAAGAAGAAGCATTAACAATGTCTGATATTATTGTAGTTATGAAAGATGGTCAAATCCAACAAATTGGAACACCAACTGATATATATAATGAACCAGCAAATGCTTTTGTTGCGGACTTCATAGGTGAATCTAATATATATGTTGGTGCAATGTATGCAGATAAAAAAGTTAGATTCTTAGGAAAAGTATGGGATTGTATTGATGATTTCCCTATTCATGAAAAAGTTGATGTAGTTATAAGACCAGAAGATTTTAAAATAACAACAGTTGAAAAAGGAATCGTCAAAGGTAAAATTACAGATTGCATTTTTAAAGGAATTCATTATCAATATACAATTATGGTAGGTAAAAATGAAGTAATTGTTCAATCAACATCTTTACACGAAACAAATGTTGAAGTCGGATTAAAAGTCGATGCCGATTTAATTCATATTATGAAAAGACAAATTCTTTCAAATGTTTATGAAGGTTATATTAATAAATTCAATCAAGTATGTTTTGCTGAAACCGCATGGGATTGCGATATTACCCAATTGCTAAAAGGTTCACATGTTGATGAAGAAGGATATTTAATAGATTCTAAAGGAAAAAAATATGATTTGAATGATGCTGATGTAACAGTCGATATTGATATGGCAGATATAGAAATATCAGACAATTTAGAAGAAGGGAATACAAAAGGAGAAATAATTGATATGGTTTATAAAGGAGACCATTATCAAGTAATTGTAAGAACCGAAGATGAAGATGACTTCGTTTTAGATACTGAATGGACATGGAACAATAATGATATTGTAAGTATTAAAGTACAACCAAAGAACATCAAATTAACATTAAAAGGAGATATTTCAAAATATGAAATTTAGATTTCAAAGAAAATATCTTTCAATTCCATATATATTGTTCTTCTTATTTTTTATAATTGTTCCTATCTTTTTCATTGTTTATTATGCATTTACCGATAAAGCAACTGGTCAATTTTCATTTATTAATTTAGTTAAATTTTTTCAAGATACTACGAATATTAATGTATTAATTATTTCATTAACATACGCGATTATTAATACTTTTCTATGTTTACTTATAGGTTATCCTGTTGCATACTTTTTAGCGGATAAAAAAATAAATAAATCAGGTGTTTTAGTTACTTTATTTATTATGCCAATGTGGATTAATTTTGTTATTAGAACAGGCGCAACAAGAGATTTGTTATCATGGATTAATTTATCTGGTGGTGAATATCCAGAGCTAGCAACAATTATTGGATTATTCTATAACTATTTACCTTTTACAATTTTGCCTTTATATACAACTATGTGTAAAATGGATAAAAGTCAAATTGAAGCTAGTAAAGACTTAGGCGCTAACGGATTTCAAACATTTGTTAAAGTAATTATTCCTTTAACTATGCCTGGAATCGTTTCTGCAGCAACAATGGTATTTATGCCAACAATATCTTCATATGTCATTTCTGATATTCTATCCGAATACAATGTTGTTTTATTTGGTAGTTATATTGATTTATATTTTAATCAATCAAATTGGAACTTCGGTTCATTTATGGCTTTAATAATGTTATTAATGATCTTATTAAGCGTATTATTAACAAGAAAATTCTCTGAAAAAGACGAAGGAAAGGAGTCAATATGGTAAAGAAAATATTTGGTAAATGTTTTATTTATATTGTCTTATTTTTGATGTATCTTCCTATTCTTGTTTTAGTTTTATTTTCATTCATTCCAAGTGATCAAATTGGGGTATGGAAAACCCCATCTTTAAAACTATATTTTGATTTATTTAAAAATAAGGATTTAATGAAAGCAGTTTTAAATACGTTAATAATTGCTCTTAGCAGCGCAGTTGTATCAACAATTCTTGGAACACTTGGAGCAATTGGAGCGCATTATTCAAAATCAAGAACTAGAAAAATGATTGAAACTATTAATCAACTACCTATTGTTAATGCTGAAATCGTTATGGCTCTTTCTTTAGCAGTCTTAATTGTTGGTTTATCATGGTCTTTCAATTTCTTAACACTTTTAATAGGTCATGTTGTTTTAACAGTAGCCTTTGTTTATTTAAATGTTAAACCAAAATTAACACAAATGGATCCTTTTGCTTATGAAGCTGCTTTGGATTTAGGCGCAAAACCAAGATATGCTTTATATAAAATAATCTTGCCTGAAATCTTACCTGGAATTATATCCGGATTTATGATATCTATTACATTATCTTTAGATGATTATGTTATTACACAATATTTAAAAAAACCATCTTTTGAAACTATTTCAACATATATTCAAAAAATTATCGCTAAACACCCTATGCCACCAGAAGTAAGAGCGCTTGCTACAATAATATTCTTAGTTGTTATTCTTGCAGTTGTTGGAAAAACATTATATTCAAATTATTTAGCAAAAAGAAAAATGGTTGCTTCAAAAATAAGTAAAGGAGACTAATCATGAAAAAGAAATATTTTTTATCGATTTTACTTTTATCAACATTCCTTGTATCTAATTCAAATAATATAAGTAAAGAAAATGTTAACATAGTTAAAACTCAAATTAAAAAAGAAAAAATTGATTTTAATAACCAAGAACTAAATGTATATATTTGTGCAGACTATATTCATGAAGATTTTGAAGAAGAATTTGAAAACTTATACAATTGTGATTTAATTATTCATACTTATGATACTAATGAAACAATGTATAATCAATTTACATTACAACCAGAGGGAACTTATGATTTATTATGTACTTCAGAATATGTTAATCAAAAGATGATAAGAGAAGGCTTAGTACAAGAAATAGATATAGAAAATGATTGTCCAGTTTATAGTAAATACGTTTCTAAAGTTGTAAGAAAAAAACTAGCATCTCTTTATGCTGATACTGATAATGATGGGATAAAAGATACATCACTTGATAGATACTGCGCTGGATATATGTGGGGAACTCTTGGCATTATTTATGATTCAGAATGCACAGAAACAATTAAAGAAGATGTTAAATCATGGGATATATTTTGGAATGAAAACTATAAGAATTTAATATCTATTAAAAACTCTATGCGTGATACATTTGTTGTAGGTTTAATGCATGCCTATAAAGGTAGCGAAATATCAGGATTAGAAGATATTTTAACACCTGCAAGAGAGAAATTTCTATCTTCCCTTAATAATGCAAGTACAGAAGAAGAAAAAGAAGCAATTAGACAAGAATACAATAATGTTATTCAAGATATATTTGATATAGTTAATACTACAGATAATTCAAAAGAAATATTAAATATGATAAAAAATGAACTAATAAGTTTAAAAAGAAATATTTTTGGATTTGAAGTAGATTCAGGAAAAAATGATATTATTACAGGTAAAATTAAAATGAATCTAGCTTGGTCTGGCGATGCTGTTTATTCAATTGAAGAAGGTAGATCAAATAATAAAAATCTTGAATATTATGTTCCTGATGATGGTAGTAACGTTTGGTATGATGCTTTTACAATTCCAAATGGTGCAAACAAAGAGTTAGCATGTAAATTCATCGATTTTTTATCAGAACCTGAAAACGCTGCTAAAAATATGGAATATATTGGATATACTTCCTTTATTGCTTGTGATGAAGTATTTGACTATGCAGTTAGTCGTTATGGTGCATCATATTTTAATCCTTCTACAAATTATTATGCTGAATATTATGATGATGAAAATGAAGAAATGGTTGATGCAAGTATTGTTATATATAACGATAAATACTATAAATGTATTCAAGATTATGAAGAAAGTGATATTGCAATAACTCCAGATAATACTGATTATTTTGTTGAAATCACTTTCGAAGAAGCAGATTTATCCCCTACTCCTATTGATTTATCACATATATTTAAAGGTAATATTGATGAAAGTATATCACCAATTATATATCCAAAAAATGGAAATGAAAATTGGTTACTTACTCAATATCCTAGTGAAGATACTCTTGCCGGATGTGCATTAATGAATGAATTTGATAAAGTTAATGATGATGTTATTATTATGTGGGGTCAAGTTAAAGCTGATACATATATGTTACCTTATTACATCTTTATTGGTATTTGTTCAGGGGCTTGTTTGACTTTCTTTGTTATAACAAAAATAAAAAAGCAAAGATCAACACGAAACAAAAGATTGTTAGAATCATCTAATAAATAGTTAAAAAAAGGCGTATATTTATTAATAAACAAAGAATAAAATATATGCCTTTTTATATATAAAATAGTATTCTAACAATTGTTTTTTTTGTAGTTTTTAGCAAGACCACCAATAGATGTTTCTTTATATTCTGTTTTTAAATCAAGACCTGTTTCATACATTGTTTTCACTATCATATCAAACGATATTTTTCTAGAATTAGATAAATATGGTGCTAGCATAGCATTATCAAGTGCTCGAACAGCTGCGCTTGCATTACGTTCAATACATGGGATTTGAACTAGTCCTGCAACAGGATCACAAGTTAATCCTAAATTATGTTCTAAAGCCATTTCAGCAGCACATTCCATTTCATCAATTGTCCCAGATAATAAATAAGATGCAGCCGCTGATGCCATAGCACATGCTGTACCAATTTCCGATTGACAACCAGCATATGCACCAGAAATTGCGGCATTTTCCCTAACAACATTACCAAATATTCCCGCGACACAAAGTGCATTAATGATTTCATTTTTTGACAAACTTTTTTTATTTTGTAAATAATATAAAACTGCAGGTAAAACTCCACATGCACCACATGTTGGTGCAGTAACTATAATTCCTCCAGATGCATTTTCTTCACTAACTGCATATGCATAAGAAGAAATACTTCTTAATTTTTTGTCATCTAATACATCTTTATTATCATAATCTTTTAAAAGAGAAGCTTTTCTTTCTACATTTAAACCACCGGGTAAAACTCCAGATGCATTAAGTCCCTTATTAATAGATTCAATCATTACATCATATACATTTTCTAAATATGAATGAATATCTTTTTTTTCAAATTTATATACTAAATCAACAAGTGACATACTATTCTTTTTTGTATATTCTTTTATTTCTTCAAAACTTTTAAATGGGTAAACATCTTCTTTTATTAACTTATCCCCTTTTAAAATAATATTTCCTCCACCAATAGATATAAATTCTTCTTCAAAACTTTTATCATCATAAATTGCTTTAATAATAAGTGTATTAGGGTGATCTTTTTTTGTAATATAATCAAAAACTATATTTGTATTATTTCCAAGTGTTTTATATAAAATTATATCTGTTAAATGGCCTTTACCAGTTAATGCAAGTGAACCATATAAAACAACTTCAAAACATTTACAATCAGAATATTTTTTTAACATATATTCTGCTGCATACATAGGTCCCATTGTATGACTAGAAGATGGACCAGCACCAATTTTAAATAATGTTTTAATAGTTTCCATACAAATTAATCTCCGCAAAATAATTATAATATTAAAGAAAAAAAACTAATATAATATTTTATTAAAATTCACTTTTTAAATAAAAAATTTAAAAAAATTAAAATAATTATTGATTTTTATTCTAATTCTAGTAAAATCATATTTGTTGCAAGTGATTAAAGGCTATTTCATAAATTTCTCAAAAGTGAAATTAGTTCTTGCATTCCACATCTTCATTATGTATACTTAAATATGCGAAATGAAAGAAGTGGTTCCTTAGCCAAGCTGGTAAGGCAATTGACTGCAACTCAATGATCATCGGTTCGAATCCGTTAGGAACCTCCATTTCCAAGTATGTGCGCCAATAGCTCAACTGGATAGAGTGTCAGACTACGAATCTGAAGGTTGCGAGTTCGAGTCTTGCTTGGCGCGCCATTAATTTATCGGGAAATAGCACAGCTTGGTAGTGCACCTGATTTGGGATCAGGGGGTCGCAGGTTCGAATCCTGTTTTCCCGACCATTTTGAAAAATGGGGCTGTAGCTCACCTGGGAGAGCGCCTGATTTGCATTCAGGAGGTAGCGAGTTCGATCCTCGTCAGCTCCACCATTTAGATTATTAAACTGTTAGAAAAACTAGTTGTTCTAACAGTTTTTTTAATCTTTCCCATAAATAATGGTATCATTTTCGTTCATAACTATTTTCTCAAATTCAATATTATCTATAAATTTTGAATCTAATAATTCTTTCATTGATTTACATATTCCTATAATTTCCATATCACCATCATCAGTATCAGATGCTTTATATAAATAATATACTTCATCATATTCTCTACATAATCTATATTTAATATTTTTATATAGAAAATCCATTCCTCGGCTATTTTCTCCATTTTCATTATATTTTGATGAATATTCATCTATAAATTCATTTATAGATTCGTAAATGCCTCTTTGATATTCATATTTCATATTATTCTATTCCTAATCCTTTCTTAATCTTATTTGCAAGTTTTATATCATCTAAAGTCGGCGGCGTTCCTCTTTCATTATTATCATGAACTAAATTAAAATGTACATGAGGCTGAACTTTATCTAATCCATGTTTATGTTCAAAATCAATAGATTTTACTTGATTATGATTTTCATCATAAAAAGTTAAATGTTTTAACTTTCCATTTTGAACAATTGCATAAATTCTATTCTTTGAATGAGAATACTCAGGTGCTTTAACTGGACCAATCATTTGATTTAAAATCTTAACTCCTCCTATTTCACCAATTGTCTCATAGTGCTGACCATATTCAGTAAAACTAAAGTTGCCAGCATTAACATTTATAAATGCCCCTCTACTTCCCATAGAATTCATCTTCTTCAATAGAAAACACTTTTTCGATAGGAAATAATCTTAATTGTTCATAATCTTGTTTTTTCAAAAAACAATCACTATACTCATATTGTAAAAATTTTCCAGTCATGCCCCTAATCATTTTGCCAAAAACGATTATCAGTGATGGTTTAATTCTCTTTTTCATTTCATAAAAGCCTTTTAAAAATATTTCTTTATTATTTGTACAGCCAAGAGTTGAAACAATAACAACACTGCCTTCTTCTATACCAGAAAAACAAATATCATATGTATCTTCTAACGCCCATTGAATAGTAGGGATTACTTTAAGCCCTTTTTCTTGAAGCATACAACCAATCCATCTATTTCTATAAACATTATATCTAACATCATTAATGTTCATACCAGGATAAACACTATAATCAGGTGTGCATATAGCTTTAAATCCAAGTAATTTGGGCAAATATCTAAAAGGGTCACTCCATAGAACATTTATCACATTATCATAATTAAACATAATCACAATTGATTTATTTTTCTGTTTTTGACTTTTTATGTTTTTAAAATTACACAAATATGTTTCATCCCATTTTTTATAATCAAAATCATCTTTTTTGATTATAGGAAAGCCATTATTATCATAGTAATGATTAGAATATAACGGCCTTAATATTTTATATTTTTCATAATCATCTTGTCCACTAATCATATAATTAAATCCTCCTAACTATTAGTTGACTTTCTTTCGATTTAACCATATAATTTATTTGCTTTTGGAATCATTATATGGTTCTTATTTCGTAGCATCACCAATGCTACGTTTTTTTATTTCTTTCATAATCTTTTCTTTTCTAGTTTCAGCTGCTTTTCTCGTAATATGATATTCTCTTCTTATTTCTGCAATGGCCATATCTTTACATCTATCAAAAGGCATTAAAAACTCCGCAGCAAAAACATCTGCTTGCCATTCAGGACTTTTATAAACAGGCACTTCAGTATCACTAGAAACACGACTCAATTTAACATTATCATTTAAATAATGTAAAAAATAATGTCCTAACTCATGTGCAATTGTAAAAGAACTTCGATGATATCGCTTTCTACAGGCATTTTCAATAACACTTTCTTTAAAATAAATAATTCCAGTTTTCATATCAGTAAAAGCTTCTTCGTTTTTTTCAAAAATCGGATCATCATCAATTTTTACAATATAATTAAAAGGTAATCCAATCTGTGAAAATAATACAGAAATAATATCCAATATTTTAACAATATTAACATATTCATAATCTGGTAATTTCAATAATTTTTTTAGATTTTGCACAAACAATCTAATGTCAATAATTTTTAATCCACTTACAATATACTTATCCATTTACTTAATTTTATCTAAGATAGTTAAACAATCATCATCAGATAATTTTTGAAGTTTTCTTGATAAAGCAAAAATTAGTTTTCTTTGTTCATTTGTAACCAACTCTAAATCAATATCAATTTTTTTTGATGAAATTGCTTCTTTTTCTCTTAGTAATTCCCTCCTTTCTTTACTTAAATGATACTTCTCAATTATTTTTGTAACAAGGTCACTAGGTATTGGTCTATTCCCAGATTCAATAGCTGATAAATACGCAATAGAAATTCCAAGTTTTTTCGCCATTGTATTTATATTTTCATCTTTTTCAACTCTAAGAATACGAAGTTCCTTTCCAAAATCAGTAATCATATTATTCCTCCTATTAATAATATAATCGATGGCCGCCCTTTTTTCAACACTTTTGAAATATTTTTTTACAATTTTGTAAAATTGCCTTTATGACACTTTTAATTTATTTAGATATTATCCGATAAAAATTGTAATTATCATCATTTTTTTATTTCATGTATTATTTGATAATTAACTAGTTATATGCTAAGATTTATTTAAATTATAGCGAAAGGAATTAAATCATGTATTGTAAATATTGTGGAAATAAAATAGAAGATGATAACTATGTTTATTGCAAACATTGTGGCAAAAAAATTGAAAAAAAAGAAATTAGTAAAAAGAAAAAAAACACCAATAATGTTCTGGGATATATTGGATATGGTATTGGCATATTTGGTTTTTGCATATCAATTAATGTATTAATAATTTTAATATGTTGTACTTTTTTTAAAATTGTTGGATATGCTAGTATTCCATATTACTTCGTTACTAACGATACGATTAAATACACACAAGATTTAAGCATACCTATCTTTTTAGTTGATTCATTATATCCTTTCTGCATTACTACATCTTCTTTAGGTTTAATTTTCTCTATTGTTGGAAATAAATCAAATGAAGATAGTAAAAAATTTAATAAAGGCTTAACTATCTCTCTTAGCGCCTTATTAATACTAATTATCTCATTTACTTCTTATAAGATTTTAAACAATATTTTATACTTTTCATTTAATAAAATGTATGGAAATATAGTTGATATTTCTTCAACAACAGATTACTTAGAAATAGAAAGAATTAGAATTAATTTTAATTATTAGAAGGAGTTATTTTATGGAATGTAAGCATTGCAAAAAAACAATTAATGATGATTATTCTTTTTGTCCTCACTGTGGTAATAAAGTAATCAAAGAAGAGAATTCAAATATAGAAAAAATAAATGAAGAAAACAATATAACTGTAAAAGATGTCTTTGCTAAAATTAGTTTTATAATGAGTTTTATTACTAAAGTAATTGCGACTATTATATTAATTTATTCTATTTATGAATGCGTAAAAAATAAAAGTTTTTCTTCGGGAGATTTAAATCCATTATTCATATATGAAAATGTTAAAAATGTTGTTGGAATACAATTTTATTTATATTTATTGATATGTATAATTTCAATAATATTTGGAATAATAGGGGTTAATAGTATTAAAGAAAAAAAGAAAGCAAAAAGAGGTATAGAAAATGGTATAAAATCAATAATTTATACTTATATTGCTTTATTACTTCCTGCTTTCATTATTATCATTATAACTATATTTAATAGTATCGTTGCATAAAAATAAGGGGTAACATGAATATTTTTAAAAAGATTTATTATAGATCATATCAATTTGTTTTAAAATGTGTTGTGCCTTTTATGCCTATAAAATTTCCAAAAATTCTTAATAGTGAATTAGAATTAATTAAAGTATTAAAAGAAAATAACAAACAAAATACTTTTATAGTTGTATCTGGAACACTTAAAAAAACAGGCATTTTAAATGAATTTGAAAACAAATTAAAACAAGAAAACATCAATTTTACATTCTTTAGCAATGTATCATTTAATCCTACAATTGATGAAGTTGAAACAGCGCTTAAAATATATAACGAATTAAAATGTGATTCAATTATTGCTATTGGTGGAGGAAGTAAACTCGATTTAGCTAAAATCGTTGGAGCAAGATCGGTTTGCCCTAATAAGTCAGTAAGCAAAATGAAAGGATTATTAAAAATAAGAAAAGAAATACCTTTACTAATTGCGGTCCCTACAACAAGTGGAAGTGGGTCCGAAACAACCGTTGCTGCAGTTATTTCAGATCATAAAAATAATACAAAATACGCTATTACGGATTATTCTTTAATGCCAAAATATGCGTTATTAGATTATAAATATACTATCAGTTTATCACCATATACAACCGCTACAACGGGAATGGATGCATTAACTCATGCTATAGAAGCATATATAGGTAAATCATTATATAAATCTTCAAAAGAAGCATCTTTAAAAGCGATAAAATTAATTTATAACAACTTATTAGTGGCGTATAATGAGCCCACTAATATCGAAGCAAGGAAAAATATGTTACTTGGTTCATATTATGCAGGAAGTGCAATTACTAAAAGTTATGTCGGTTATGTGCATGCATTATCTCATGCTTTAGGTGGCAAATATAATGTCAGTCATGGTCAAACAAACGCTATTATTTTGCCTATAATGCTTAGAAAATATGGTAAAAGTGTTTATAAAAAATTAAGTAATTTAGCAGTTTTATTAGAAATATCAAATGAAAAGAAAAAGTATAAAGAAAATGCTTTATTATTTATTAAAGCTATTGAGGATTTAAATAGTAAATTAAATATTCCTTCTACTATTAAAGTAATAGAAGATGAAGATATAAATAACTTAGCTTTGCATAGTTATAAAGAAGCAAATCCATTTTATCCTGTCCCAAAAATATTAACTGTTGATGAATTAAAAGAGATTTTAAAAGAATTAAAAAATGGATCGAATAATATTAATACTTAATCATTTTTAAAAGCAAAAAAAGGACTTGTTTTAATTATTAGTCCTTTTATTTTATTAGTTAGGCATCTTTTTAGATGTCTTTTTTTATTATTCTATAAATACTAAAATTTAATCAATAGATTTTAATAATGGTTTATTAGTATTTAAATCAAACTTCCAATAATTTTCTGTTCCACCAATAATATTTTCACCTATTTCAAAATCTATATCACTGTATGATGCAACAAAAGATATTTTCCCTTCTGATACAAAACGTATTTCTTTTATCACCTTTATTTGATAAGTAATTTCATCTATTGTATCTAATATTACAGAGTACTCATGAGTATCAAATGTATCGCCATAATAAATTGAATCAGTAAGAATATTTGTTCTTTCTAAATCAAAAACATCATTACCAATTGTTAATTTAATACTACGTGTAATTGTCTTATCATAAGTAGTAATATCATTTTCTTCATCATAATTTGATTTACAAATAACTTCTACTACTACATTTTCATTATGCATTTCCCCATAAAACTTATAACCACTTTCTGTTTCTTCGCGAGTACTAGTGAAAGTATCTTCATAATTATAATAATAATTATCATCTACAAAATAGATATTAGATACACTAGTTGAATTATTATTAAAAACACCTAGTTTAATTTCTCTTTTTGGGTCAGCAAATTGAATGTTAGCCATATTATCAAAACTACCATCTATATAAATATTTTTTATTATAGACCCTTCTACTGTTTCCCCTACAATTCCACCTGCTTGTACTGTCGTTAAAAATAAACCATTTGCAATACTTTCTGCACATAGATAACCATTTTCATTAATATCAATATAACAGTCATTTAATTTCCCAGTTAACTTTCCTACAAGACCACCACAAGAAGAAGTCCTTGAACGATGTCCTTGTGGTTTTCCAACAAATTTTAAATAATCTGCAGTTACCTTTGATGAATATATACTTCCTGCAGAATAACCACTTAAGCCACCTACAAAACACTCTTCCATATTTTTTGTTTCAATTGATCCATTGAATTGTGAATTTTTAATAATAGATTCTTTATCTATTGTTCCAGTTATTCCACCAAAATAACCTGCTGTACCTAATAAATTTCCATTAACTTTGCAATTATTAATTGTTGTATTTGATGAAGAGCCAACAATACCACCAAATCCACTATTATGGAAACCATAACTATCAGTCATAAAAGAAATATCTGTATCATGGCTATATGTAACGGAACAATTTTCAATAGTCGAATCCTTTGAATTAGCAACTAAACCACCAAAAAATGAACCATCTGTACCATTAATTGAAAAATCAAGATCATAGACAATGTTTAAATTTTTAATTGTACAATTAGATATATTCCATAAAAATGTATTATATTTTCCAAGATAACCATTAGTTTCACCTTTTATAGTTATTGTATATCCATTTCCATTTAAAGTCATATTTTCTAACATTATTCCTTTAACTAATGTTTTACCATCAGAAAGATGAGCTTTACTATCTAATTTAAAAGCAAAGAAATCATCACCTGTTCTCATTATAAAATCACTTGTTATATTAATATCAGTAGATGACGGAGTATAATAATAATATTTCTTTACCGAACCTTTTGTTGCATCGTAAAATTCTTCTGAATTAGACACATTTTTAGGGAAAACACTATTGCAACTTTCAAATACAAATAAACTTGAAAATGCCACTATAAATATACTAAATATTTTTGCTAAAACTTTTCTTTTATTTTCTTTCATAATTAATTATTCTCCTCAAATATTTTTAAACTTGGATTTATAAAACAACCATCTTCTTTAAAATATCCATAATTCCAGATACTATCATCAAAATCCAAAAAGCAATATACTGTATTACCATTTAAATCAGTAAAATTATAATCTCCTGTCATAAATGATTTTTGTAACATTTCACTTTTATCCATACATACATTAATACCACTTAAATTAAATTTAACATCACGTTTTGTGCAGCGTATCCCACGTTCTTTTTCATCTATATTACTATCATCATAGTCGCACCAATAACAATAGTCAAATTTACTAACTGTATATTTAACACCTACCATAGCGCCAGCTTTAATATTAGTAAATGCTCCCACATTTTCATTCATCCATGAATTACATATGATTTTAGGTAATGATAAGCAGCATTCTTGTTCCACTATTGAATCTCCAACAAGACCACCAACAACAACTTTAGCACCAACAGAACCTTCTAATGAACTATTTACATTAATAGAGCCTATGAAAATATCATTTTTCATAACACAAGAACTATCACCACCATGACCTTTAAATCCACCTA
>CAYVZF010000002.1:0-33208 GCA_964456095.1 uncultured Erysipelotrichaceae bacterium | reverse complement strand
TAAATCCACCTACACGTATTTTTGAAGAGTTAACATCAACATTAATATTTCCTTGAACATAGCAGTTTTCAATCATTATATCTCGAGTACTAAAAGCAACTAAACCACCAACATATACTTGATTGTTAGATGAAGCTAAATTTGTATTAATAGTAAAATTTTCAATACCAAAATTTTTTATAGTCACCTTATTTGAAGTGTTTGCAATAAAACCAAATGAATTAGTACCATCTTTAGCAATAAAATTAACATTCTTTATTACATGACCATTCCCATCAATCGTCCCAGCAAAATCACGAATACCGTATAATGAATAACCTTCACAATCAATGTCATTATCTAAAACAAAATTTCCACCATTAGAAAGCAACAATAAATCTTCTTTAGTTGATATATGAACATTTTTATCACTAGAACAACTAAATAAAAATGTACTACATGAAATAAGTGAAGTTACTATAAAAGTAACTTTTGAAAATATGATTTTTTTCATATAATCCCTCCGTTTTTATATAATCCATAATTACATAAAAATTATACCCCCCCCCCGTTTAATGTTTGTCAATTTTTTTATGTCACAAAAAAACTGTGCAAGTACTTTTGCTAAGCCTTTTTCACAGTTTTTAAATACTTTTTATATTTTATTTATTTTTTTGATATTTTTATAGTACATTCTTTATCATTCATTGAAACAAATTCAAATATATATTCTATAGATGAATTATCATGCATTTTACTATTTTTAAAGAATGATGTATATATAGAAGGATTAAATACACCATCAACAAATAATGATGCATTACTTGTTGAAGATTTTTTATAAGTACTAACATTATTCGCGGTTACAGCTTCAATTAAATGATATCCATTATATGAATATGATGGTGTATTTGAAGCACCAACGGCATAATAACTATATCCACTCGCAGATAATGATGATGAATTCATATCTAAATATGATCCTGAAAAATAGTATCCTTTAGAATTAGAATAATCAAGTTTTGCTAAACGTGCATCAACATGGAATATTCTTATACCATTTTTGCTAAAATATAAATCTCTATTAGGATATGCATTTGTAGCATCAAGTTCATTAAGCCCAGTTGGTGTATAATATTCAAATATTAGATATTCAGAGAATGCAGAATTATTGAAATATGACGATGGAACAATTAAGCAATCACCAGATGATTCAAATGGTTTTAATGTTATAGTTCCTTCATCTTTTAATAAATAAGGTTCAACCCAATTTAATGCATATTTAGAAAATGCATTGTGATCTCCAACATTATAGTCCATCATATCTAATCCACCAATCGCAGACATATCACTTGTTGAATCTGTAATATAATAATCATCAAGTCCTAACATATGTCCAGTTTCATGAACTAGTGTGTGGTAGTCTTCACCAACATTACTATCCTCATATGTAAAATAAACACTACAGTTTGCATAACAAGATAAATTAACATCACTATCCAAAATATTACCTTGATTATCAAGAGAATAATACCAATATGTATACGGCCAATAATTATCAGATGTTGATGATCGATTATCATTATAGATTAACCATATTCCATCTACAAATCCATCATTGTTAATATCATATTTAGAATCTTTAAAATTAATACTTTGTCCATTAATTTTGCCTTTTTTATAAAATTCTTCTAGGATGTCATATGTTCCTCCACCATCAGATCTTGATTCTTTTGAAATAAACGAAGAAGATTTAAATGATGGGACAAAAACATCACTAATTATAAAATTCATATCTAAAAGTCCATAACTTGATTTATTATAAAAACTTCTTAAAGAATGAGAATAAGAATTAGTATGGTCATCATTTGTTCCATTAAAAGCTGCATTTAATCTATTAATTGATTGTTCATTATTAAAATCATAAACAGATACTAAATCAGTAAAATTTACAGGAACAACTATTATATTTGGACTTCCAATACTTGGTATAACACCTTCAGTTTCTCCAGAAGAAAATACATCATCATATGTGAATCTTGTATCATCTCTAGATAATTTTTCAACACTGTCATAAGTTTCAACGCTGTTTGCAACAACTTTCACTTCAGTTTCAAAATTCCCATCAATAGTAGTTACTTTAATATAATATGTTCCTTCTACTAAGCATTTAATATTTTTGCCACTAATTACAACATTATCTGAAGAACATGATAATGTTACTTCTTTATTAAATGCATTAGATGGTTCTATTTTATAACAATCATCAATTGTAAATTCTTTTCCAACAGTAACAGTTTTTTCTTTTATTGAACTTATACTTGTTACCCCAACTCTTTCGTGTAATGAAAAACTAATTCCTTTAAATTTTAATTTATCACTGAAATTATTTGAAACAAATTTTAAAGAAGATAAAGATACTGCTTCATCAAAAACATATCTAGAAGAACTATTTTTTGATAAAGTTAAATCAAATGATTTTGAACCATTATAATATACTGTGCTAGTCAATGTATTTGACATCGCGGAAAATACATCAAAATCAATTTGATCAATTGTAATAGAATTAGAAAAAGTAATTGTTAAACTTCCTCCATTACTTCCATTACCAATTACATAATAAGAATCATAAGGTATTATACCACCTTCTGTTGCTATAGTTGCATTACAATTATTAAATGTAAAATTTGAATTAGATACAATATTACCATCAGTATTTTTAACCTCAATTGATGAACTATAAAAAACATTAGATTCTTCACTTGATGTAGAACTACTTTGAGATACTTCACCTTCAGAATTAATACCAGCACTATAATCATTTGAATTATAATCACTTGGAGTAACAACAGTAATTTCGCATGCAGTCATTGCTAAAAATAATAATGATGATAAAATCATTAAAGTTTTATTTTTTGACATTATTTATTCACCTCAAGTAAATTATATAAATGAAAATAAATTAATTCAATATTTAAAAATAAATGTGTTAATTATATGTTAATTATATAATCAAGTGACTAAGTATTTGTTAAATACTTAATTAATTATTAACTGATTCTTTATTATCAATTTTTAAGTAATCAGCAAAAATAGAAATAAATTCAGAATTAGTAGGTTTATCTTTGAATTTTGAAATACTATATCCAAATATTTTATTTATCGTCTCTACATCACCACGATTAAATGATAATTCAATTGCATGTCTAATCGCTCTTTCAACTCTAGAACCAGTTGTAAAGAATTCCTTTGCTATTTCTGGATACAATCTTTTAGTTATATTCCCCATATAACCTTCATTTGAATAATAACATTTTTTTATAGCTTCTCTTAAATATACATATCCTTTTATATGTGCGGGTATACCAACTTCATGAAGTATTAATGATATCTTTTTTTCTATAGAATTATCTTTTAACATATTTTCGGTAATTTCTATAGAGGCAAGTGGTCCATCAAATTGTTTTAAATGATTAACAATTGTAATAGGATGACATGGCTTAATTATATAGTCATCAACATTAAAATCTTTATATGAATTAATTACATATTCATTAACAAAATATTGAACAATAATAATATGCTTTATCATAATTTCACTTTCATTTTTTATGTTTCTGAGTAAATTTAATCCATCAACAAGTGGAATAAGTGTATTAATTAATAAAAAATCTATTTCTTTAATATTTCTTAATTTTTCTATAATATTATTCCCGTCATTTGAAACACCCATTAACTTGTAATTTGATAAATTATTCAAACTGTCCTTTAATTCTCTTATAAAATTTTCATCGTTATCAATAATAAATATTTTTTTCATATATTTCCTTTCCTAAAATGCATTTTAATCTTACAAATTATTATTAATTTATTCAAATTTTTCAAAAAATCGAAGTTAATATAAATCAAACGAAATTAATCGAAATGAATGTATTTATATAATTAAAAAGTATTATTAAATAATTTTAAAGAAGAAATAATACGAAATATAATTAATAAAATTAATCATATTAAAACCTAGTTTTATTCTAAAACATTATTTTGAGCCATTAATACATATACTAAAATATTTATAAATTTAAAAAATATTTGTATTATCATGTTAAAAATGTTATATTATTGCAGTATGCCTAGTTTGAAGGCCTGAAGGAGGTCAAGTACCAATGTCAAGAGTATGTGTTTTAACTGGAAAACATCCTATAAGCGGTAATAAACGTTCTCACTCATTAAGAGCAACACGCCGTAGATGGAACGTAAATCTTCAACCATGTAAAGTTGTAGATGAAAATGGTCGCGTTATAACTATTAAATTATCAGCACGCGCTATTAAAACTCTTAGAAAAGCTGAAAAAACTGCAGACTAAGATAAAATTATAAAATTAAAACTCCATCATGGAGTTTTTTTTATAACTTATTTTAAAATAATGAAATATGTTAAATTAGTAATAATCAATAAAAGAATATTAATCCATTCATATACAGAATAAACTATAATTCTTTTTCTTTTATATTGAATGTCATTTTCATTTATAATCTTTTCACTAGCACTTAATCCTTTGATTAAAAGTAATACTATTGTTACAATTTTAAAAATTAATAATAACGAATAAATAATAATATATAGTTTATTAAAATTATCACTTCTTAAAATATATAAAATGCCAAAAGCATCTAATATTAAAGATATAGAACCAAAAAATGATGAAACTATATTATGAAATAAATAACTTTTTTCAAATCGAATATAAAAAAGAGAATAAAATAAAACATACACTATTATAAATAAAGTTCCTATTACATTAGAAAGAAAATAATTAACATGATTAGTTGGAAATATTATAAAGCAAAATACATTTGCTACAATTAATATAATAGAAACAAATAACATAATAGAATTAATTATTTTAATATTATTATCGCACGCAATTTCAAAAGGAAAATGATTAAGAAATGAATATTTGCCATTATTTTTATTGTTAAAAAGCGAAATAATAATAGTAAAAATAAATATAGTAATTCCAATTGAAAATATAAGTAAATTGTCCATAATATTAATCCTTTGAAAGTATTAAAAGAATATCACCTGATAAAACATTTATTTCAATTTCATCTTCTATAATATCATTTGATATAGCCTTTGTTTCACAAAAATCGAGATAATAATTATCAACAGCGTATTTAACACCTTTTATTGATAATAATCCTATAGGGAATCCAAATACTCCTAAATATTTATATTTATCTTTTTTAATTATATATTTTCCTTTTGATAATACTTTTATAAAGTTATTATCATCTATTAGTTTAATATCATAATCCTTATATTTTTTTAAAAGTAATAATAAAGAATGAGAATGATCATATCTTTTTTCTAATGAACATAATATTATTATTTCTTTTGGATCATATATTTCTATAGTTTTTTTTATAGATTCTTCAGTATCTGAATAGTCTTTTTCACAAGGTAATTTTATAATATTTAAACCTTTATTATTAATATCATTATAATTAAATGTATCAAAATCTGAAACGCAAAGTAATGGTTTTAATCCAAAATTTAATACTTTATTAATTCCTTTTTCAACACATATTAATGCTTCATTTTTATATAAATCAATTAAAGAATCAGAGGCAAAAGAAGTTACAATAATAACTTTATCCATTATATTTAAACTCCTCAATTTTTTCTTTCATATTTGATGAAAATAAATAACTACCGGATACTAGAATATCCACTCCAGCATCAATACAAAGTTTATAATTACTATTATCAATGCCGCCATCTATTTCAAGTAAATATTTATATGAATTCACTTTCCTTAAATTAGATAAATATTTTAATCTATCTAATCCAATTGGCATAAATTTTTGCCCAGAAAATCCAGGTTCAACAGACATTATTAAAACTAAATCCACTTTACTTAAATACGGAATTATTCTATCGATATCAGTACTTGGTCTTAAAGTAATACCTAATTTTCTATTATTTGAATGAACTTTTTCTTCAATAATATTGAATTGTTTTTCATCAATCGTTTCAACATGAATAGTTATAATATCGCTTCCAGCATCAATAAATTTATCAATATAAAAAGTCGGATTAGATATCATTAAATGAACATCTAATAATAGCGAAGATTGTTTTTTTAGTGCAGCAACAAAACTAGGCCCAAATGCAATATTATTAACAAATACCCCATCCATTATATCAACATGAGCATAATCTGCATTGCAATCAACTAAATTATCCATTTCATTTTTTAAATTACAAAGATTCGCGGATAAAAGCGAAGGTGAAACATAAATCATTTTGAATATCTATCCTTTCTATAAGGTAAATTTGACAATAAAGATAAATAAATTTCATAATCTTTTTTTTCAATAATACCATTTTCAACTGCGGTTTTAATCGCACATTTTTTTTCAGAAACATGTAAGCAATCATTAAAATAACATTCATCATCTATTGTTGCAAAACCTGGAAATATTTTTGCTAAATCTTCTTTATAACAATCAAGTTCAATTGATGAAAAACCTGGTGTGTCACATAAATATTCATTTTCAAATGGGATTAAAATAGTTTGTGTCGTTTCATGTTTACCACGCCCAAGAGTTTCTGAATAACTACCAATAGACCTTTTTGCTTCAGGTATTAATATATTTAACAAAGAAGATTTACCTGCACCAGTTTGACCAACAAAAGCGATAGTTTTATTTTTTATCTCATTTAATATTTCTTCTTTTCCAATCAAAGTTTTACTAGAAAAGAAAAATGATTTATATCCAATAGATGAATAATAATCTTTAAGTTCATTCGGAAGATAATCAACTAAATCAGTTTTAGTAAAAACAATAATACTATCAACATTATATAATTTTAAAAATGCTAAAAACATATCTAATAATTCTCTAGAAAAATCAGGTTTTTTTAACGAAACTGTAACAACCGCTAAATCTAAATTAGCAAGTTTAGGTCTTATAAGTTCATTCTTTCTTAATAAAATATCCTCAATAACAAGTTTATATTCATCAAAAATTACATTATCCCCTACAATTGGTTTTTTCTTTAATTTTCTAAAACTTCCTTTGGGAGTACAATTATAATAAGATTTACCATCATAAACATTATATGTCCCACATGAAGTCGAAACTATTCTTCCATTTTTCATTTTCTTTTTGAAAAAATCCTTTCAAATAATGACACTTTTTTTATTAATGAAGGGTCTCTACGAATTC
Source organism: uncultured Erysipelotrichaceae bacterium (assembly GCA_964456095.1). Taxonomy (GTDB): domain Bacteria; phylum Bacillota_I; class Bacilli_A; order RFN20; family CAG-449; genus CANRPC01. The sequence continues at coordinate 25,993 of CAYVZF010000002.1, read as the reverse complement.
TATCTAAATCTTTACGCATATCAAAAGCGGTTTGATATCTTTTTGATAAGTCTTTAGCACACGCTTTTAAAACAATCTTTTCAATTATTTTTGGTGTTTTAGGATTATATTTTTTTGGTGATGGGAATGTATCATTCGCATGTTTCCATGCAACAGAATAAGCCGATTCATCATCATAAGGAACCCTACCAGTAATTAATTCAAACATAGTAACACCTAAAGCATATATATCAGATTGATATGTTGCCTGACCGCCTTTATATATTTCTGGTGCTAAATAATGTACAGAACCAACTACAACTTCAGATCTTGTTAGTCTAGCATTCGCATTTTGAAATGTTGCAATACCAAAATCACCCAATTTTACTGTTCCTTCTGGAGTAATAAAAATATTTTGAGGTTTAATGTCTCTATGTATAACACCGTGTCTATGAGCATCCATTACCGCGGATGTTAACCAATACATAATTTCAACAGCTTCCATAAATCCATATTTAGAACGTTTTTCTAAAGCTTCCTTAAGAGTTTGACCTGTAACAAGTTCATTAACCATATAAGGTCTTCTTTCATGTGTTCCAAGATTAATCACTCTAACAATATTAGGACTTGATAAAGAAGATGCTGCGCGTGCTTCACGTTCAAAACGAGTAATATTTAATGGATTTTTCATTATTTCTTCTTTTATTATTTTAACCGCTACATTTTTCTTTAAAATTAAATCAAATGCTTCATAAACAAGTGCCATACCACCTTCACCAAGCAATTTAATAATTCTATAACGTTCATCTATAACATCGCCAGTTCTTATTTCCATAATTATTTAACCTCACAAATCAAAACACCAATATTATCTTCTCCACCATTATTATTAGCCATATCAATTAACTCTTTAACTTTAATTTTTATATCAACTTTTTTATATAAAATTTCTTTAATTTGATCTTCATTAACTTTACTATATAATCCATCAGTACATAATAACAAATATGAAAAATCTTTCTTTAATGACTTAACATTTAATTTAATATTAAAATTACTTCCTATAGCTTTAGTAATGATATTTCTTTTCGGATGAGAATTTATTTCTTCTTTAGCTATTTTCCCTTCTTTATAAAGTTTATAACAATATGAATCATCCTCTGTAAGTTGATATAACATTCCATCAGATAATGTATATAATCTAGAATCACCAATAGATGTATAACATATTTTATTTGATGAAATAACAACTGCAACAAGAGTTGTTCCCATTCCTTTATTTTCTGGAAGCTGAGCTAAAGAAAATATTTCTTTATTTACATTTTTAATTGTATTCTTCAACCATTTTTCCATACCAAAGTATGCAGTAAATTTTTTTTGTCTTTCTTTAAAACAACTTATGATTAAATTTAATACTTTTTTTGAAGCATATCCACCACTTTTTTGTCCACCAATGCCATCAAGCATTAACAAAATAATGTCACCAAATTTATTTATAATCGCATAAGAAAAATCCTCATTATCTTGTCTTTTTTTTCCAATATTTGTATCAAATGAATATAAATATCTTAACACATTTATGACTTCCTTTCATTTTTTGCTCTTAATTGACCACATGCTGCATCAATATCCGTTCCAAATTCTTTTCTTATAGTAACATTAACACCATTTTTATTTAATCTATCAAAAAACAATCTAACACTTTCATCACTAGCTCTTTGATAACCATTTTCATTAACGGCATTATATGGAATCAAATTTACATATGCATATGTTGGCTTTATTAATTCTGTTAATTCATCTGCGTGTTTAATTGAATCATTAACATCTTTAATTAATATATATTCATACGTAACTCTTCTATCTGCAGTTACTATATAATCTTTGACAGCCTCAATTAATTCTTTTAAAGGATATGCTTTATTAATTGGCATTAATTTACTTCTTAATTCATCATTTGGAGCATGTAATGATATAGCAAGATTAATTTGTAACCCTTCTCTTGCATACTTTCTTATTCCATCTATTAAACCACATGTAGAAACTGTAATATGTCGCGCACCTATTGCTAATGCATTTTGATCATTACAAATTCTAATAAATGAAATTACATTATCATAATTATCAAAAGGTTCTCCAGTACCCATAACAACAATATGAGTTATTTTTTCACCTTTTCCTTCTTCCTTTAATAAATCATTAACAACAAGTACTTCTCCTACCATTTCTTCTGAAAGTAAATTTCTTTGTCTTTTTAATAATCCAGATGCACAAAAACTACATCCCATATTACATCCGACTTGAGATGATACACAAATGACATTACCGTAATTATAGCGCATTAAAACAGTTTCTACTTTAGCACCATCTTTCATTTCTAAAAGCAACTTCATAGTGCCATCTTTTGAATCTTGTCTTATATATACTTTTGGTTTTTCTAAACAATACTTTTCATTTAAAACTTCTTGAAACTTAATTGAAATATCACTCATTTCAGAAAATGAAGTAACATTTTTTTCATAAATCCATTTAAAAAGTTGTTTCGCTCTATATGGTTTTTGGTTCTCTAAAACCATTAATTCTTGTAATTGAGATAAAGTTTTTCCATAAATATTAATCTTCATTATTATTTAATCTTCCTTAATTTAGCAAAATATATACCATCAGAAGGTCCTTCGTAAGGAAATACTTGTTTTTGATCTAATAAAACATATTCACTATGTTCTTTTAAAAACTTCTCAATTATATTTTGGCTTTCTTTTAGATTTAAAGTATATACTGCATATAATAAGTCTCCACGATCTTTTACAAATCTTTCCACTTCGTTTAATATGTAATATTCATTTTCTATTAAACTATCCAATTCTTCTCTTTTTAATGAAATCAAATAATCAGGATGTTTTCTAATACATCCTAAATTTGATGATGGAGGTATTATTACTACTTTATCCATTTTGCGAGGTTCAACATGTGTAATTAATAATTTTGCATCACTTTCAAATAATTCAATAGAAGAAATATTGAATCTTTTAGCTAAAACTTTAATATTATTTAAAGATAATGAATCTTTACACGCTACTTTAATATTACAAAAATCATTACATCTTAATGCAGTATCAATAGCAAAAAAACTACTTTGATCATCCATAATTAAAATATCATCACCTTGTTTAAAATCCATATTTTCAACAAGTAATTGTGTTGTTTCATCTTCAACAAATACTTCTCCATTTTTAAATTCTTTCAAATCAATTATTTTATCTTTTCCAACATAATTAAAACCAGTTTGTGTTAATTTTGTTTTAACAAATAGATTTTTATTTAAATCATCAGAAGAAACTTTCATAGGATTATAATTAATTACTAAATCGTGATTTCTTCTAGAGGCCGCGATACTTTTATAAGTATTCTTAATTCCAAAATGTTTAATCATCATTTTAACTATCCATTCAGGATAAGAATAAGTTAATGATATTTTTTTAACAATTGAATCATCAAATGAACCTTTTATATCAATTGGTGTCTCATCAATAGAATCAATTAATTTTTTAATATCATCAAATTCATGCATAAAATCAAAATCATTAAAATCATTTGCCAAATCAATAATAACATCATTTTTAGAAATAAACTTAACATATTGAAAAATTGACACACACATTACTAAGATATTCATTTCATTATCATTTAAAGTCATATTAACTTCATTAGTTTTTTTTAAAATTTCATACCTAACAAAATAATATTTATTAATTGTTGCCTTTAAAGCATCTCTAATATATCTAACATCATCGGAAGATAATTTTGAATTTGCAAGCAATTTATTTAATATTGATGTGAATGATTCCTCTTTATTAATGATTTTATTTAAGTAAAAATAAGTCTTTTCTAGCTTTGACATAACAACTAACCTCTAACAATGTATATACTATCATAAAAACTTTTAGTTTTTAAATAAAAAACGAAACTTTTTACAAGTCTCGTTATTTATATATAAATAAAAGCCTATTTTTTTTCATCATCCATAGGTAAAATATTTTCATAATCTTTAAAAATGTTACCGTCATAAATTTCAACATTTTCATCTATCTCATCAAACTTATCAGTTTCAACATCTACCATATTTGTTGAATTAATAAATAATGGATAGTCTTTATTAATATTTTCATACACTTTTCTTTCAGTAAAATAATCAAAATAAATCCTTGTATGCACTGAATAATTTTTAAGAACCTCAAAAATTATTTTTACTAATTCATTTTCAAACTTTTCTAATTCCCTACTACATTCTATTTTTACAAATAAATTATATGAAGTTTGTTCAATTCCATCATGGTAAATAAAACCATCAACTGCATGCAAAATTATTTCATTTTCATTAATTTTACACAATTTCGATATTTTTGGTGTAAGATTCTTTTCTATTTCACCAGCAAGATATACATCTGATCCTTTTAAAGTTATAATAAACATTTGAATTCTCCTAACAATTTTATTATTACGCATTTTTTATTATTTTTCAATTAATAATCCTCAATAGGATCAACATTAATCGACACATTAATAATGTTTTGTAATGCATACATTTCAAGTAATTTTTTTATTGTACTTTCTATATCATCTCTATTTTTATATTTTAATAAAAATTTTCTTCTATATTTTTTATTCATAATTCCTACATAAAATTCACTTGGTCCAATTAAAACAACATCTTTATTTTCAAATTCATTTAATAAAAAATTCTTTATATCAATCATATTCTTTTTTAATAATTCTTCATTTTTACTAGATAGTGTAATTAAAGTAGTATAGCAAAATGGAGGATAGTATAGTAATTTTCTATATTTCATTTCATGTAAGTAAAATCCTTCATAATTTTGTTCTTTTGCATACTTTATAACATAATGATTAGGATTATATGTTTGTATTATAGCTTCACCACTTTCAAATCTTCCTGCTCTTCCAATAGTTTGAGTTAAAAGTGAGAATACTCTTTCTGAAGCTCTATATGAAGGTATATTTAAGCCAATATCACTTTGTATGACCGCGGATAAAGTAACATTTTTAAAATCTAATCCTTTTGATATCATTTGAGTTCCAATTAATATATCTGCTTCATTATTTCTAAAAGTATCTAATGCTTTTTTTACACCTAATCTTTTTTTAGCAACATCAGAATCAACTCTTAAAATATTTGCATTTGGAAATAATTTTTTTAATTCGAATTCCGCTTTTTCCGCGCCAATACCATTTGTTTTTATATATTTTGATGAACATTTTGGACAACTATCACTCATTAATGCAACATATCCACAGTGATGACATTTAAGTAAATTATCACCTTTATGTAAAGTTAATGGCATATTGCATTCAGAACATTTAAATATAAATCCACATTTTCTGCAAGAAACATATGGTGCATAACCTCTACGATTAATCAATAACATTACTTGTTCTTTTTTATTTAATCTGTCTTCAATCGCCTTTCTTAATGTTTTTGAATAAATAATAGATTTTTCATCTATTTCATTATAATTAAACAAATCAACAACTTTACAAGATGGTAGATTAGTAGTAATCCTTTTTGTAAGAGTTAATAATTTATAAGTTCCTTTAAATGCTCTAGCTCTTGATTCTAAAGATGGAGTAGCACTTCCTAGTAATAATATACATTTATGATACTCTTTACGCATTTCAGCAACTTTAATCGAATTATAATATGGAGCATTTTCTTGTTTATATGTTTCGGAATGTTCTTCATCAATAATAATAATTCCAATATTTTTTAATGGTGCAAATATTGCACTTCTAGCGCCAATAACAACATCAATATCAGATGATAATATTTTACGATATTCATCATACTTTTCAGCATCTGTTAATGATGAATGAAGAATTGCAACTTTTTCAAATCTTTCCTTGAAACATTTTATCATTTGATAAGACAAGCTTATCTCAGGAACTAAAATTAATACTTTCTTTTTATTTTTTATATAATATTTAGCAAGATGAAGATATACTTCTGTTTTTCCGCTTCCAGTTACACCTTCAAGTAAAAAAGTTTCATTATTAGAATTAATGATTGAATTATAAACATTTTTTTGCTCATCGGTTAAAACATTCTCTTCAACTTTTAAATAACTATTATCATTTAATCTACTTTTTTCAACTAAAAATGTTTGTAAATATCCTTCTTTAATCAATTTATCGACTATCGTACTTTTTATTGATGACTTTTTAAATGGTCCATCAATTAAAACATTTTGATAAATTTTTTTTTGCTTCTTTGTTAATAAAGCATCATCTTTATTAATAGCCTTAATATATGTATCATAAGCAATTTTCGGCTTTAATAAACTTGTAGATTTGGGCTTTAATGAAGGCGGAAGCATCGTTTGATATACACTTATTAAAGGAGCAAAATAATAAGAGGATATTTTATTTGCTAATAAAATTAATTCTTCAGTTAGAATAGGTTTATCATCAATAATTGAAATAATTTCTTTTAATGAATATCCTGTTTCATTTTCATACTCTTTTAAGGATTTATCATATTCGTATACATTTGTAACATATCCAACGATATTTTTCTTAGCAAATGGAACTATTACTCTTACACCATTTTCAATATTTTTATCGCCAAAATAAGCATAAGAAAAAGGACGATCTAAACTAATCGAGGAATATTCTATTATAACCTCAACTATTTTCATCATATCCTCCTTTCTATAATTCACTATTTTTTTTCATTCTATTTTTAATAATTCTAGTTATTTCACTTGCTGCTTTTCCTATATTATCATTCATGACAGCATATTGATAATTATCTTTTAAATTAATTTCTCTTCTAGCTTTATTTAAACGTTCTTGAATTATTTCTTCAGATTCTGATTTTCTACCTCTAATTCTTCTTTCTAATTCTTGTAATGATGGTGGTAGCAAGAAAATAGAAATGACACTATCATCATTACATTTACTTAAAACTTGTTTAGCACCCTCAACTTCAATTTCAAGAAAAACATTTTTACCTTGATTTCGTAATTCTTCAACATATTCTTTTGGAGTACCATAATAATTACCAACAAAATAAGCATGTTCTAAGAATAAATCTTTATCTAATCTATCTAAAAATTCCTCTTTAGATACGAAAAAATAATCAACTCCATCTTTTTCTTTTTTTCTTGGAGATCTAGTAGTCATAGAAATAGAATAAGCAAGATTTAAAGATTCATTTTTAAATACTATTTTTCTAACTGTTCCTTTTCCAACCCCAGATGGCCCAGAAAGAACTATTAATAACCCTTTTTTCTTGTTTTCCATAAATCCCTCCAAAAATAAATATAGCATTATCTTATACTCTTTATTTTTTTCTTTCAAGCATAATGTAGCAAAATACTACTATTTTTTAACACTTTATTATTATTTTCGACATCTTATTTTTTAGAAATAAAATAAAGATTAATATTATTTATTTAATAAATGCATATAATGTTTTAGGTGATTTTATGAGAGTTCAATATGTTAGTAAAGATGTAGATGTATTAGGTAGAATAATGCGTGCGGAAGCACAAGGCGAAGGTATTTTTGGAATGATGCTTGTAGGTAATGTAGTAACAAATAGAGTTGTTGTTTCTTGTGGTGTTTTTAAAAACATTAAAACTATATATAATGCTGTATTTCAAAAAGGACAATTCGAAGGAACAACAATCTCACTATTTAATCATACTGCGACAACAAAAGAAAAAGAAATTGCGATGAAATGTATTAAATTTTGGAGAGCATATCCTGCTTATGAGGCACTATATTTTCAAAATCCAGGAAAAGGCAAAGCTTGTAAAACACGATTTTGGGGACCTTTTGCGGGAAGGTTTAAAAATCATTGCTTTTATAATGGTGACAAAGGACAAACATGTGGATTATAAAAAATAATTAAAAAAAATATTATCTTTAAATTTTATTAATATAATATATAATATTTACATGAGGTGAAAATTGTGATTAATATTGTACTTTATCAACCAGAGATACCATCAAATACAGGTAACATAATAAGAACATGTGCAGCAATAAATGCTAAATTACATTTAATAAAACCACTTGGTTTTTCTTTAGATGAAAAAGATTTAAAAAGAGCAAGTATGGATTATATTAATTTAAGTGACATTATTATTTATGAAAGTTTTGAAGACTTTTTATTTTTACATGAAGACGATAATATTTTCTTAATTACAAGATATGCATCAAACCCATATTCAAATGTCGACTTTTCAAATATATCAGATGATATTTATTTAGTATTTGGAAAAGAATCATCTGGTTTACCACACGATTTTTTAGCAAAACATAAAGATAAATTATTAAGAATTCCAATGATGCCAGAAGCAAGATCATTAAATTTATCTAATTCTGTCGCTATTGTTAGTTATGAAGTAGCAAGGCAACAAAATTTCTTTGGTTTATCAACTTATGAAGCAATAAAAGGAAAAAATTTTCTATATGAAAAATAATATTAAAAAAATTAGTATTTTACTCTTACCACTTTTATGTATCTCTTGTTCTAAAGGATTTATTAGATATGGTGTTAAACCATACATTAATATTGATAAACATGAAAAAGGCGAAATAATCACTTTACTACCAAGTCAAGTACAAGAAAAAATTAACGAAAAAAATTCGTTTCCTTTATTAATACAAAGAACAACCTGTGATGCTTGTACATATGCAAAAGAGAATTACATTAATCCATTTCTAGAAGAAAATAACATTTATATTTACTCTATTAATCTTACTAATTTCGATAACGAATCAGAAGAATATGAGATATATACAAATATTTCAAGTAATTTCAATAATAAAAACTCTATAGGAAATAGAGTTATACCCTTTTTAGCGGTTTTTGATCAAGGTAATTTTATAAATGGAGAAATAGATTCAAAATATTATGAGTTATTATTGAAATCATATTTTATACTTTAAGACATTTTTTTAATAGTAATTTTGTTTCTTCTCTAATTTCCTTTATATGAATAGTTTTATAATCATTGATTTCCACTAAACCAAGTTTAGATGGAATTTTTTTCACGTTTTTCCTTTTAGTATAATATACATCTCCACCATCTTTAGATGCAAAATATAATGCAACTTCACTAGCTAAAAGTAATGCTTCAGCAGAAGGATTATCATTAAAAACAATTACATGTGGACCATGTTTATCTTTAACATGTAAAAAGTAATCTTCTTTATGAGCTAAAGTAAAGGTTAGATAATCATTTTGATATGAAGATATTCCATATCCAATTTTAACTCCATCAAATTCAATAATATGTGGGTTAAATATTTTATTATCTTTTTTCTTTTTTGGATGTGATTTCTTTTCTTTATTAAAAATATATTTATCATCTTCAAGCTGTAAAATAATATCTTTATAATCTTCAGTTGTAGCAAATTCACATTGACTTAATAATTCCTCAAAATATGATAATTCCTTATTTGTTTTATCAATTTGAATATTTATTTGTTCGATTCCAGATTTTGCTTTTTTATACATTTTAAAATAATAATTAGCATTTTCTATTAAGTCTTTATCTTTTTTTAAAGGAATCTTTATATTTTCAACAACAACAAATTCATCACCTTTTTTATATAAATCAACCATATATAAAAGTGAGCCATATTCTTTATAAATATCTGCATTTTCACATTTTTTTAAATCATCATTTAATTTACTAATTTTCTTTTTTAAACTTACTACTTTTTTACTAATAAATGAAATAATATTTTCATAATGTTTTTTTCTTGCATCTTGTTCTTTTATAAACAAAAATTCATTAAATAAATTATTACTATTTATTAATATAGAATTATCTATCGGTAATAAAGATAAATCTGAATCAGATAAATAAAAAGTATCACTATGATTCATTTTCTCTTTTGCTTTCAAAAAATCTTCGTCAATTAAATATGATAAATACTTATATTCTTTTCTTGATACTTTATATTTAATCGAATCTAATGTATCAGTCAAATATATATTTTTATCATAAGTATCTTGTTCTTTGTATTTAATACCCTTTAATATAATACGTTTACCTTCAAAACCTTCTGATTTATATAATGCATCTATAATAATATCTTCTTCATTCAACAATATCATATTTGCACGCATTGGAATCATTTCAAACACCAGTGTTGTTGTGATATTAACATATGTTGGCAGTCTTTTTTTTACTTTAATTTTAATTATTCTATCTGATTCTTTCTTTTCAATATCAATTATATTACCATGTTCGATATATTTTTTTAAAACAGCATAAAATCCATTTGATTCTTCAATGAACGAAACTAACGCTTCACCATAAAGAAAAAGAGGTAATGTTGGTGTTAATGACAATAATAAAGTTTTACTTTTTCCATTCTTATATAAAATAAAAGCAATATTTTTCTCTCCAACTTTTAATACTTTATCAACTCTTGATCCATTAACATCATCTCTACAATCAATAAATATTTTTTTAATTACATAATCACTAACTGCCATAATAAACTCCTTTAAAATAAAGGTGAAAAGAATGCAAGAGCTTGTTCAATAATCTTTTGATACCATGGTCTTTTCTTCCATTCTTCATATTTTATTTCTTTACTTTCATTAATAGTATCTATAAAATCTTTTTCCATCTCATTTATAGATGAATCTAAACATATAAATGCTCCACATTCAAAATGCAAGAACATCGATCTATAATCAAAATTACTTGTTCCCACATATGCATACTTCGAATCCACAAAAATGTTTTTTGAATGAGTAAATCCTTTAGAATACTCATATATTTTACCACCTGCACGCAATATTTCCCCATAATGTCCCCTGGTAATATAAAAAACCGCTTTTTTATCAGGTATATGCGGAACTAATATGCAAACTTCAATACCAGATTTAATAGCTCTTACTAGAGCATTAATAAAGCTTTTGTCAATAATAAAATATGGAGTTGAAATATAAATTTTTTCATTCGCGGAAGTTATCATATTCAAAAATAAAGAATAAGTAGGATAATTTTTATATGTTGGTCCGTCCCCAAATGGTAATAAGAATGAATTATTGTTATTTTTATTTTCATTTTCAACTATAAACTCTTTCGGATCTAATAATTGTTTTGATGCTAAAAACCATATTTCTAAAAATAAAATAACAAAGTTTGAACAAGCATTCCCTTCAACTTTAATAGAATTATCTCTCCAATAACCAAATCTTTCTTTTTCATGAATATATTCATCAGCAAGATTATCTCCACCTGTATAAGCAATAACACCATCAATTACAATAATTTTTCTGTGATCTCTATAATTTACAGATGGATTAAAAAGTTTTCCAAAAGGAGAAAATGCGTGCATTTCAATATTATTTATACTCTTTATTTTTTTTATAGTAGGAATTCTTAAACTAGTTTTTGATCCAACATCATCATATAAAAAATAAATCTTAACACCTTCATTTGCTTTCTTTTCTAATAAATCTATTAATCTATCAAGTAATTTCCCATCTGATACAATAAAAAATTCTAAAAATATGTATTTTTTAGCATTATTAATATCATTTAAAACTGATTCAAATTTTAAAATTGTATCTTCAAAAAATATAACCTTAGAATCATTAAAACTAGGAAATCCAGTTGTATTTTGTAAACCATATAGTAATTTATAAGTATTTTTATCTCTTTCTTTTAGTATTTCTTTTTGATCATTATAAGTTAAACTGGTTGTTAATACTTTTCTTATATAATTTGCTTTCTTTTTTGGTAATGATTTTCCATTGCCATAAAACATATATATAAAAACACCAAAAAATGGAAAAAGTAATATTAAAATTGTCCAAGTCAATTTATATGATATATTAACATCTTTATTATAAAGTCTTAATATTTCAATAATTCCAAAACCATATACTAAAAAATAAGCATATCTAAAAACTGGAATATTAATATTTTCAAACATTCCAAATATTAATTCAAAGTAAAATAAAAATTGTAGAAATATAAAGATTAACAACAAAATTGCAGTTAAAAATCTTCTTATAATTAAAAAGTAATTAATTTTTCCTTTTGACTTCTTCATAAATTATATAACACCACACTCTTTGATAAATAAACTAATATTAGTTAACAATTAATGATTCTAAGTTCCTTTCTCCATTCATAAACGATTTTGAATCAACAATATTTTTCGATTCTTTTTGTAATTTTAAAACTTCAACTTGTCCGTATGCTAATTGAAGAACTAAAACCGATTTGCTCTTTTTTATAAATCTTCCAACATCTGTTTCGATATCATTGGAATAATTTTTACATTCTAATATTTTTAATTTTTTATCACCAATAAATACATATCCACCAGGAGTATATGATAAACCTTTAACTTTATTAATAAATGTCTCATTATCATCATTAAGTGATAAATGCTCAAAATCAGAAGTAATTTTAGAACAATATGTTGCATCATTATCATTTTGTTCTATACCCTTATTTGTTCCATTTATATATGATGGAAGCATTTCAAGCAAACAATCTTTACCAGCATTTGTTATTTTTTCATATAAAGAAGTATAATTATCATTTTCATCAATAAAAACACTCTTTTTTGCATACATTTTACCAGCATCCATTTTATCTATCATTTCCATAATAGTGACACCAGTTTCTTTAAAACCTTGAATTAACGCGCTTTGTATAGGCGAGGCACCTCTTAATAATGGAAGCAATGAACCATGAACATTAATGCAGCCTAGTCTTGGTGCATCAAGTACTTCTTGAGGTACAATTTGACCATAAGCACATGTTATTAATAGGTCAGCTTTAACCTCTTGAATTCTTTTAAAATCATTTTTAATTCTTGTAGGTTGAAATACCTCAATACTATTTTTTGTAGCAACTTTTTTAACTTCAGATGGAGTTAATATTCCTTTTCTTCCAACTTTTTTATCTTCATTTGTAACTACTAAACAAATATTATAACCATCATTAATTAATGCTTTTAATATTTCAGATGCAATTTTAGGTGTTCCCATAAAAATTACCTTAATATCGCTTTTATTCATATATTCTTCACCTCAATTAAATATTATGAATAAATCATTCCAACATTTCAAGAATTCAAAAAAATTTAATAAGGAATATATATCAATATTTTATTAATAATCGAGGAAATATAGTTTACTATTGTAATAAATATATTAGATATAATATATCCAATTGATGAAAATACATTAGTATCATTATCATTTAAAATACTATTATCACTATATGACGTATCGTCTAATATATTATTACCTTTATCTACGATTAAAACATCGTTATCTAGCGAAGTTTTAATTTGATCATTTTTCTCATTAATAAAAGAAGATAAAAGAAGAACAACCAAAATGACTAATAATGAATTCTTAATAAACTTTTTCATTTTATTCACCCCAAGTTATTATATTATTTCTATAATGTCGAATTTTAATATTTTAAGGCTTTTTCAATACTTTTCGATAATAAAAAAGATAGAGCTTCAATTACATCTTCAGTATCTTTAGGAGTGTAATATTGATTTTCTTCATTATTTAACTGATCGATAATGTATTTAGGTGTTTTATTATTAGTTAAATTCTCAGTTTTTTTAATAAAGGATTCAATAATTGCTTTTGATGGCAAACAAGTAGCAACACCAATAGCAATAACTGGAACATTCAAATACTTTTCATTTAAAGATTTTAAATAGTTATGTAGTCCTCCTCCAGGTGTAATCCCAGAATCAGTAATTTGTATAACTTTAAATAATCTATTAACATCATGAGTAACAAGTGCATCAATTGCAAGCACACATTTTATTGGATACTCTTTAATTAATCCTTTTGCAATTCTTGCACTGTCAAGACCAGTTAATCCTTTTACACCAGGTATTAAAGAGCAAATTCCTTTTGATGAATTATCATCAATTAAATGAGATGTTGGATCGATTTTTTTTATTGTTTTAGGCCCTAAAGAATCACTTGAATAGTATTCATTTCCAATTCCAAAACATAAAATTAATGAATCTTTTTTAACATTTTTATTTTTAAGCATTTTCTTTAAAGTTTTTGAAATTACTTCAATTAATTTACCTTCATTACAATTATCATCATATTCAAATGATACATATGTTCCTTTTTTATGTTTTAAAGTTCCATTATTTGGAATAATAATTGTTCTTTTAATAAAACCTTCATATTTCCAAACTTTCTTTTTAATATCTTTTTCTTTGATTTCATCGGCAAAATCGTAATCTATATATTTATTTTTCATACTTTATTAGTATATTCATATTATTTATTTTTAACATTTTTTCTAACAATATATAATTATTACCTACTTAATAAAAAAATTATTAGCTCTTTTAAACAAGCCGTAAAAAAACAAATAAAATGTTGAAAGCAAATAATAAATATGTTATCATTCATAAGTAAAACGTAACCAGACGTGAAAGAGGTGAACAAATATGGCAAATATCAAATCTCAAAAAAAGAGAATTCTTACAAATGAAAAAGCAAGACAAAGAAATGCATCTTACAAGTCATCAATGAGAACAGCTTATAAAGCAGTTGTTGCGGCATGTAATGCAAAAGATGTTGAACTTGCTAAAAAATTACTTCCAGTTGCATTTTCAAAAATTGATCGTTCAGTATCAAAAGGTATTCAACATAGAAATGCCGCTGCTAGACAAAAGTCACATTTAGCAAATCTTGTTAATTCACTTTAATATATTAAGGACCTTAAGTCCTTTTTTTATTGCTCTAATTATTTACTAATTACTTAATAAATAAGTACTTATTCGACAAAAAAAGCCTTTGAAAGGCTTTTTTATTAAAAATTTAACAGAAATAATTCAAATCCATAATATGGATCAATTTGTCCAGATTTTATTTTATAATCCAAATCATATAATTTTTCTAGTACTTCTTGTGCTTTATTATAAGATACATAATTTAAATTAGATATAGCCAAAGAAACTCTATATGGATGTATTGCCATTTCTTTTGCGATTTTATCTTTATCATATCCATTTTTTAAAAGGAATCCTACTCTAGTTAATATTCTAAATTGCGAAGCCATAAGAGCAATTAATCTAACTGGTTCTTCTTTTAGCATTCTTAAATCATAATATATTTTCAATGCATTTTTATAATTACCTTTCATTAAATTTTCTGCGATAGCAAAAGCATTTTGCTCAGGTTTTAATGAAACAAGTGCATCAACATCATCAATTGTTATATGTTTTGAATATAAACACAATTTATTAGCTTCCATTAAAAATTTTGATAAATCTACACCACATCTAAAAATCAATTCTTCTAATGCATTATTATCGACTTTAACATTTGCTTTAATAAAATATTGACCCGCGACTGAAGCAAATTGACTTTGAGAAAGTTGCTCAACTTCTTCAATTTTACCATTCTTTTCAATTAATCTATAAATATCACTTTTTTTATTAATATTACTTCCTTCAAAAATAAAAACAAGAGTTGTACAATCACTTGGATTAGATAAAAACGATTTTAATACATCATAATCTTGATTCTTTTCAATATCATTTTTCTCTCTTGAAGTCGATAAAAAATATGGTTCAGATGCTACAATCAACTTATTTTGTGAAAACAAACTAGGCTTAGTTGCTTCATATACAATATCTTGTACAGATGTTGTTTTGCAAGATAATGAGACATACGAAAATTCATCAATATAATCGCCTAATAACTGTTTTTTCAATTGATTAACTTTTTTCCTAATAGTAGGATATTGTTCACCATAAATTAAGTAAACCATTTTTATCACCTTTTTAATTATATAACAATTATTAAAATTAAAAAAATAATTATTTATAAATACTCTTTTTTCTTTATAAAATAAGATGATAATTTTTTTATGTAGTTTTCTTTAAATGTAATAGAGCCATCTAAATCTGTCCTATATATTTTAATATTTAATTTATTAAGTCTATTAATTACTAAATCACTAGGATGATTATATTTATTATTCTTCCCAACAGAAATAACTGCGATAGATGGATCAACTTTCTTTAAAAAATTCATACTTGATGAAGAAGAACTACCATGATGCGCTATTTTCAAAACATCAGCTTTAATATCCTCATTTTCTATTAATTTTTCTTCAATAGTTTTAGATATATCACCTGTAAAAAGATAAGTAGTAGAATAAAATTTTAATTTAATGACAGAAGAATCATCATTATTTAAAAGGCCATTACCATAATGATTTAAATTTTCAAACTTTAAATTGCCCACATTTATGTAATCAAAATTACTACCTAATACATAATTTTTTACTATAAAATTACTAGATAATGCTAAAAACGCTCCATTATGGTCATAATCATCATGACTTAAAAAAACATAATCTAAATCTTTTATGCATTTCTTTTTTAAATATGGAATTAAAACATCATTTGCAATATCTTTATATAGTGTTCCACCCGTATCAATTAATACATCTGTAGTTTTATCATGTATTAAAATAGAATCCCCTTGAGAAACATTAATAAAAGAAATATAACTATTAAAATAATGAGAAATATTATTTGATATACATAAAACATACGCTATTAAAATAAGAAAGGCTATATTACCTTTTTTCTTTTCTTTAATTTCGTAAAGCATTAATAATATTAAAAGAATTAAATAATAAACAAAAAATTGTAAAACAGTAATTTCATTAAAAAAAAGTTTTAACGAATTATTATTAATATTAGAAAAAAAATTAAAAACAAATTTTCCAATCGGATTTAAAATCAAATAAGAAAATGGTAAAAAAATTAGAAAATAAGAAAAAGAATACAATACTGCGCAAATCTTTTTAAAAAATGCAAAGAATAATGTTGTTATAATTGTTAATGTATTATTTATATTAATAGAAAATGGTAAATATAAAAAAAGAACAAAAAAAGAATTAATTATCTTTTTGTTTTTAAATGAATTTTTAGAGTATTTTATATAGTTTAAACAAAAAGGTAAAATAAAAGATAATACAAATGCCATTGTTTTAAAAAATAACGGATTGAAAAACAAACAAACTAACAAACATATCGAATATATTGTATTTTTATTAATTCTGTTATTTAAAATATCCTTATTTATTGACATTATAAAAGCCCTTATAATCCCAATTTTATAAGACGATAAAATAATAATTGGAAACACAATAACATATGGAATATATTTTCTATGTTTCCAATTAACAAAACGAAATATATATTTTTTTAATAATTCTAATAATTCATATAACAATAATCCAGAAGATGAAAGAACAGAATATAATCCTAATTCAGACGCCAAAGATGAAAAAGATGTTGAAGAAGAAAATAGTAATAATTCAAAAAAATCTTTTGATTCATTAGAATAATTTTTTAATAGATACTTTTTTATTTTTTCAATTTTAATTAGCGAATTTAATAATACATCTTCATTTTTTACATTTAGTTTATAATATACATTTTTATTGTTTAAATAATCATTAAAATTAAAATTTGATTCATAAAATGAAAAACTAAGTTCACTAATGTTACCTTCAAGTTTTAAAATATCTCCTATTTCTTTTTCACAATCTTTTTCATATACATAATATTTTTTTAATTCAGATGCAAAAATATAATAATTATCACTTACATCTAAAACTACTCCATAATAATTTCCATCTTCTTTATAAGGTATATTAATTTGAATAAATGAAAATAAAAAGCAAAATAATGAAAAGGCTAATAATAAAAGATTTTTCTTATTCTTTTTAATTATTAAGTATACGAATAATATAATTATATAAATTAAAGATAAATAAGGATTAAATAAATATAACCCTAATAATATACAATAATTAAATACAATATATACAATCATTTAAGTCTAATATAATCACGCATTTTATTAAATATAGCATCGCCTATACCAGTAACATTTTTAATATCTTCTAATGCTAAAAATGGTCCATTTTCATCCCTATATTTAACTATCCTATCAGCGAGAGTTTGACCAATAGCGTCTAATGTTGCAATTTGTTCTGCAGTTGCTTCATTAATATTTATTTTTTCTTTTTCTGCTTCAATTTCACATTCTGTTTGATAAGTAGATTTAATAGGAATATAAACCTCTGTTCTATTATCAATAACAGTATCAAGTAAAATCGCACTTTGATCTGCACTTTCTAAAAAACCTCCTGCTTTATCCACTAAATCTTTAATAGTTGAATACGATGAAATAGAATATGAGCCAGGATAAACTACTTGTCCAGTTAAAACAACATTAACCATATCCTCATCTTCATAAACCGAAACTACTTGTGAATCATTGTTTGCTTTATTAATGTTTGGATCTATTTGAGTAAAAACAACTATTAAAGCAACAACTGATACAACTACTACCGCAATAATCTTATACATAAAATTTCCTCCTACTTATACAATTGAAGAAATTTAAAAAAAATTGCAAAAAAAAAAGGAGATTTTTTCTCCTTAATAAAATTAGAATAAATTATTTTGAAACGTTAACAATTCTAACCAAATATGGTTCTTCACATTTAACTAAAACTTCATCACCAATATTATGTCCTAGAATGGCTTGTGCTAATAAACATTCATTAGATATTTTACCCTTAATTGGATCAGCTTCTGCAGAACCAACAATAGTATATGTGTCATTAACATTTTCATCTAAAGAAAGAAGTTCAACTGTACAGCCAACTCTTACTTCATCACTAGAAGCATCACTACTAATAATATGTGCATTTTGAATTAAATTTTCAAGATATTGAATTCTTCCTTCAATTTCAGCTTGTCTAGTTCTAGCGGCATCGTAATCAGCATTTTCTGAAAGGTCACCTTGAGCTTTTGCTTCTTTTATTTCTTCTGTTACTTTAATACGTTCGACATTTTTTAAATTAAATAATTCTTCTTCAAATTTTTTTAAACCTTCTTCAGTAAGAATAATTTTTTCTTTTTCCATTTTATTTCTAGCTCCTTTGAAATCTAAATAATTATAACATAGAAAAACTTAAATTCTATTTTTTTTAGTTGTTTTCTTCATTTTCTTCATATTCATCAATTATTGATTCTAAATAATCGTATTCATCATCATCTTCAATATCGCTGATAGTTCCATCACTTTCAACAACACCAGCAATTAATTCTGTTGGAAAGATAGGATCAAAGAAAATAACATAATCTTTATTTGTCATATCATTATGATGAGTAAAATAAATTTCTAATTCTGTTTTATTTCCTTCTTCATCAACAAATATAATTTTATTATCATCTTTTTTCATCTTTATTTTCTCCCTAATAAATAAGTATCTAATATAACTTGAGCCGCCATTTTATCAATCACTTTTTTTCTCTTATTTCTAGACATATCTGCAGATAACAACGTTCTAGTAGCTTGTTTAGTAGTCCATCTTTCATCTATAAGAACAACTTTAATTCCTTTTATGCCATTTTCAAGCATTTCTTTAAATTCTCTACACATTATGGAATGTGGTGATTCTTCTCCAGACATATGAAGAGGAAGGCCAAGAGCAATTTCTTTAATAGATTCCTTATCTACGTAATATTTTACCCTATTAAACGCAGCATTTAAATCTTTTTCTTCAAATCGATAAGTTTCAACGCCATAAGAGATAATTCCCATAGAGTCAGATAAAGCAATTCCTATTGTTTTATCACCTAAATCTAATCCTAATACCTTTCCTATCATGCTTTAATATCCTTAATAATTTCATTGAAAGCAAAATCCAATTTTGGAATATCTTTACCACCACCAGAAGCGACATCTTTTCTTCCTCCGCCACTACCAGAAGTAATTGTAGCTACTTTTTTAACAATTTGTCCTGCATTATATTTATCTTGAATAGATGAAGAAACTCCACATATAAATGAAATTTTATCATCTTGAGTTAATGCAAGTAAAACAATAGAAGGATCATATATAGTTTTTAAAGAATCAAATAATGAATTAAACATACTTCTTTCCATATTTGATACTCTTGATATTAGAACATTAATACCATTTATATCTACAAATGAATCTTTTAAGTTTTTAGCCTTTAAAGAAGCAAGTTCATTAGTAATATCACTTACTCTCTTTTTCATTTTAGCAATATCATCAATATTAGAAAGAACTCTACTTTCAACATCATTGATATTATTTACTTTTACATCATTTGCTAATTTTTGAAGAAGATTTTCTTTATTTTTTAATAATTTATACGCTTCAAACGAAGTTGTAGCTTCAATTCTTCTAATCCCTGATGCAATCGCACCTTCAGAAATAATTGTAAATAATCCAATAACTGAAGTATTTTCAACATGGGTTCCAGCACAGAATTCTTTTGAAACATCTCCAAAACTAACAACTCTAACTTCTTCTTTATATTTTTCGCTAAATAAAGCCATTGCTCCTAATTTTTTTGCATCTTCTAAAGCCATTATTTGAATATTAGATTCAATTTCTGATGCAATATATCTATTAACTTCTGTTTCAATTGCGCTCAATTGATCATAAGAAATCTTACCTTGATAATTAAAATCAAATCTTAAATATTCATCACCAACATAACTACCTTCTTGGTGAACATCATTTCCTAAAACAACTTGCAATGCTTTTTGAAGTAAATGAGCAGCAGAGTGATTTTTTTGTATTTTTCTTCTTCTTTGTTCATCTATTTGTAATTTTAGTTCATCACCAACTTTAATAGAACCATATTTAACTTTAATATAATGTAAATGTTGTTTATTAGGAGCTTTAATAACGTTATATACTTCTGCTTCAAAATTATCGTTACTAATTATACCAATATCAAATATTTGGCCTCCGCTTGTAGCATAAAAATTAGTTTTTTCAAATATAATTTCTCCTTCATCATCTATTTCATTTACTTTAACACCATTTTTAAATAAGCCGATTGCTTTTGATGAAATAGAATGAGGATCATATGTAAATAATGAATCTTCTTTGAATTCCATTAAATCAATTGCTTGAGAATTCATTGATTGTAAATCCCCTCTTGAATTTCTTGCTCTTTCTTTTTGAGCATTCATTTCTTTTTCAAATCCTTCTTTATCAAGCAATACACCTTTTTCTTGAAGTATTTCTTCTGTTAATTCAATTGGGAAACCATATGTATCATATAACTTAAATGCATCTTCACCCGATAAAACGTTATTATCTAATTTTTCAACCATTTTATTAAGAAGTGCTTCTCCAAGTGATAAAGTTGAAGCAAATTTTACTTCCTCTGTATATATCATTTTCGAGACTTTAGAAACATGCTCTGCTAAATATGGATAATAATCCTCCATATTTTTAGCAACTAAAGGAACAAGAGTATATAGAAATGGTTTAGTAATTCCTAACTTTCTTAAATATCTTACTGCACGACGCAAGATTCTTCTTAATACATATCCTCTTCCTTCATTAGAAAACATTGCTCCATCACTTAAAGCAAAAGTACATGTTCTAATATGATCAGCAATAACTCTATATGCCATTTTGTAATTACCCTCATATTTAAATGAAGCATATTTTTGAACTTCTTCAATATAAGGGAAAAATAAATCAGTCTCAAAATTAGTTTCAGTTTCTTGGAAGACACAAGCAAGTCTTTCTAATCCCGCTCCTGTATCGATATTTTTTCTAGGAAGCTCTTTATAATTAGCTCTTTCAACACCAGACTCTGCATTATATTGTGAAAAAACAATATTCCAAATTTCAATATATCTATCGTTATCTATATCTTCAAACATCATTTTCTCGCCTAAACCTTCAGGATCATATTTTTCTCCACGATCATAAAACATTTCAGTATTTGGCCCACATGGTCCTTCACCAATTTCCCAGAAATTATGTTCTAAAGGTACTAAATGAGATGGATTCATACCTAATTTAATCCATAAATCCCTAGTAGCAATATCGCTAGGATGATATGTTATATATAGTTTATCTTTTGGAATATCAAAATACTTTTCGCTAGTCAATAACTCAAAACCCCATGTAATAGCTTCTTCTCTAAAATAATCACCTATTGAGAAATTACCTAGCATTTCAAAAAAAGTATGGTGTCTAGCTGTTTTACCAACATTATCAATATCATTTGTCCTAATCGATTTTTGAGCATTAGTTATACGGCTATGTGTTGACACTTCAGATCCATCAAAATATTTTTTTAATGCTGCGACACCAGAATTAATCCATAATAATGTAGGATCATTATGTGGAATTAATGATGCACCTGGTTCAATATAATGACCTTTTGATGCAAAAAAATCTAGCCACATTCTTCTAATTTGAGCACCTGTTAATTTTTTCATAATAAAACCTCCAAATTTGCAATAAAAAAAGTACCTTCAGGAACGAAATTAATCGCGGTACCATCCCGATTCTCAATACGAGCACTTAATTATAGTTATAACGTAACAATCGAATAGTTTCCTATTTATCTCCAAAGTAGCACGTAATCTTTTTAATAAACCTTTTCACCAAACAGATTCTCTCTTAAATCAAAAAGAAAACTCATCTTTTTCCTAGACTTTTTAATTATAAAGATATTTTTTATTATAATCAAGAAAAGATGTTTTAATTTTTACTCTATATTAATTAAGAATACTTGTTAAAAAAATGTATTTTCATCTATACTCTACTAAATAGATGATAATACATTTATAAATGCTATATGTATTAATGTAATCTAATATAATTTAAAAGAATCAATAACAAATAACAATCCTATTATAAATTAAAAAAGATAATTCAATTTTTCTTTTTCATCTTTATTAAGAGGATAATATGGTAACCTTGAATAAATCTTTTCTTTACCTAATTTACTTAATAAATATTTAATCGCAATAGAACGAGGATGTTCACTTATAATATCTTCTACAAGTATCAAATAATCTTTCAAAATAGGATTAATAAATGAATGTTCATATTCTATAAAATATTCATTAATCTCATTATAAAAAGGTATAAATAAATCAGACATTATTCCAGTTATTTTATAATCAACAGGTTTATTAATATAATTTATTAATGAAGTATATGTTTCAATTCCTTCAATTTTTGATGCTTTATATAAAAAATTATAATCATCAGTTTCTTCATACATTCCTTTAAAAAATGGTAATATACGTCTCAATTTAATTATGTTTTTATAATCGATATAATTTCCATAAATATTTCTTTCATTTTTTATATAAAATGGTATTGTTAATTTTTTCATCTTATTTATTATATAAAGTTCATTACCTATATTTTTAATTTTTTCATTATTTAATAGAGTAAGCATTAAATAATCTGGTTTTATTTCTTTTATAATCTGTATCTCTTCATCTAATAAGATAGATGATACTTCATAAATAATATTTACATCAGTCATATTTTTTATTTTATTAAATATCTCTTTCTTTTCAATTGAGGAAAAAGTAAGGCCTTCCATCTTATTAGAAAAAATAGTAATTGCATCTAATCCTTCAATTTTTTTCAACATCTTTTCCATTAATTTATAATTTACTTCTTTTTTTTTGTTTAATAAAATAGGAAGAATACCAATTTTTTTCAAAATATATCACCAAAATAAGATATGTTATAAAAAATAAATAGTAACAAAAAAATAGAGATTTAATTTAATAATCATTAAATAATCTCTATTTTTAATTTACTATTCGTTTTCTGAAGAACTTCCTTTTTCTTCTACAACTGATTCAGCTTCTTTTTTTGTTTCTTTTCTATTTTTTCTTCTATCATATTGAAAAGATTTATCTTCGTTTGGTTTATCAATTTTCTTTTCAAATTCTTTATGAGAAAGATTGATTCTACCTTTTTCATCAATTTCAGTAACAATAACTTTTAAAGTTTGACCAACTTTAACAACATCATGAGGATTATTAACTCTTTCCCATGCTAAGCGCGATACATGAACCATACCATCAACATCACCAAATAAGTTAACAAAGCAACCGAATGATTCTATACGAACTACTTTACCTTCATATACTTCACCAACACGAGCTTCCTTAACAATATTTTCTATCATTTCTTTTGCACGGTTGATTACTTCTCTATCCATGTGATAAATTACAATCTTACCATCATCATCGATATCAATCTTACAGTCATCGCATTTTGCAATAATATCATTAATAACTTTTCCTTGTGTACCAATGACATCTCTAATCTTTTCTGGTTTAATATGGATAACATCCATCTTAGGTGCATATTTGCCTACATCTTTTCTTGGTTCAGGAATAGCACTTAATACAACATTCATAATTCTTTCTCTTGCTCCATGAGCTTGCGCTAAAGCTTCACGAATGATTTGTTCAGTAATACCTTTGATTTTAATATCCATTTGTAATGCAGTAATACCATCTTTTGTACCCGCAACTTTAAAGTCCATATCACCTAAATGATCTTCCAATCCTTGAATATCAGTTAAAACAGTATATGGATAACCTTCATCTAATGGCCCAGAAGTAATTAATCCCATTGCAATACCTACAACTGGAGCTTTAATAGGAACACCTGCAGCCATTAAAGCCATTGTTGAAGCACAAATAGATGCTTGTGAAGATGATCCGTTTGATTCTACAACTTCAGAAACTACACGAATAGTATATGGGAATTCTTCCTCTGAAGGAATAACATACGAAAGAGCACGTTCGCCTAAAGCACCATGTCCAATTTCTCTTCTTCCTGGAGAACCCATTCTACCAATTTCACCTACAGAATATGGTGGGAAATTATAATGATGCATAAAACGTTTTGATTCTTCATCAGTTAAATTATCAATGATTTGTTCATCATTTTGTGCACCTAATGTTACTACTGAAATAACTTGTGTTTGACCACGTGTAAACATAGCGCTACCATGTGTCCTTGGTAATAAATCAATTTGAGCATCTAGAGGTCTTATCTCATCAATTTTTCTTCCATCTGGACGGATTTTATCATAAGTAATAAGTCTTCTAACTTCGTCACGAACAAATGTTTCCATAATTTCATGAACTTGTTTTAATATTAAATTCTTTTCTTTTTCATCTTTATATTCTTTTTCTTCATAAGAATTCAATACTTCTTTTTCAATAGCGTCAATTGCATCTTGGCGTTCTAATTTATCAACAATTGATACAGATTTAACAATTCTATCTTTTGAAACATTTTTAACAGCTTCAAATAAATCATCTGGAATTGTATATAATTCTATTTTACGTTTTTCTTTTCCTATTTCACGAGCAATTTCTTCTTGGAATTCACATAATTTTTTAATAGCTTCATGACCAAAAAGTATAGCACCTAGCATATCTTCTTCTGATGCTTCAGCCGCACCAGCCTCAACCATGTTGATAGCTTTTTTAGTACCCGCGACAGCTAAATTAATATCAGATTTTGCCTTTTGTTCTACAGTTGGGTTAATAATATATTTGCCATCAACTCTACCAACATAAACACCAGCAATAGGTCCATCGAATGGGATATCAGAAATGCATAATGCTAATGATGAACCAAACATCGCAGCCATTTCAGGCGTAGCATCCAAATCAACAGACATAACTGTATTAACAATTTGTACTTCATTACGGAAACCATCAGAGAACATTGGTCTAATAGGTCTATCAATCAAACGTGCAGTTAATGTTGCATGTTCTCCAGGACGACCTTCTCTTCTTAAAAAACTACCAGGAATTTTGCCAACAGCATATTGCTTTTCCTCGTAACCGACTGTTAATGGAAAGAAGTCGGAATCTTTCGCTTCATCTGAAGCACAGACAGTAGATAAAACCACGGTATCATCCAAGCGAATCAAACAAGCACCATCGGCTTGTTTTGCAATTTCACCTGTCTCAACGTTCAGTTTTTTTCCTTCAAAGTCTAATGAAAAAACTTTTTTTGACATTCAAAAATACTCCTTTATAAACAAAATAATTCTATCACAAGACTTAATAA
>CAYVZF010000001.1:57963-88453 GCA_964456095.1 uncultured Erysipelotrichaceae bacterium | reverse complement strand
AAAAAAGATTATTACCGAATTTAAGTAATAATCCATAAATTAATATTTTAACCACTAATTTTCTTTATTTAATATATATAAAATACCTATTGTACCTCTTCCACAATGAGAAGAAATAACACTTCCAGCTTTTGTTACCATAATCTTTTCTTTTGGAATAATTTTTGATAATTCTTCATATAAATATACTTCAGATTCAAATGCTAAAGAATGTGTTAACATAATTCTATCAAGCTCAATATAGGGTAAATCTTCTTTAAATATTGATAAAAGTTCATCTAATGCTTTTTTCATCTTTCCACGAGGCTTTTTATATACGAACATCTTACCATTTTTAACTCTAATAATTGGTCTAATATGAAGTCCTTTACCAAATAAAAATACTAATGAAGAACATCTTCCACCTTTATATAAATAATCAAGAGTTTCAACCGCGAATTGAGCTCTTACTCTAGGAACATAGTCTTTTAATTTACTATCTATCTCGTTTATATTTAAACCAGCATTTCTAAATTCAATTGCTTTACAAATAAGAAGACCAATCGCTGATGAAAGATTCATTGAATCAAACACAACAACTCTTCCTTCAAATTCTTGTGAAGCAATATATGCATTTTGATATGTTGATGACATACCACTAGAAATTGAAATATATAAAATATCATATTCATCAATATATTTTTTAAATTCATTAGTGAATTCATGTATTGTTATCGCAGAGGTTTTAGGTAGTTTACCTGTTTCATCAACTTTTTTATATAAAGTATCCGCTGAAATATCAACTCCATCTCTATAAACTACATCATCAAATGATACTCCGAGTGGAATTAATGTAACATTGTTTTCATCCAAATATTCTTTTGGTAAATCACATGTTGAATCTACAAATATTTTCACAGGTCTCATTTCTTTGATCTCCTTAACATAAACTACATAAAATAATACACGATTTTAATCTTTTTTTAAATGTTTAAAGATAATTTAAAAAAAAGAATGCTTATTTACAAATAATATTCATATTTTTTAATATGAACGAAGATGAAGATTTTAATATATTTGTTAAATATATATCAAGTTTAAATCCTCAAGAATTTACCGCGGTAGCGTGTATATTCGGTTTTTTATTAAGCGCTCCACTAGATGCGACAACACAACAAAGTTTAGGAAATTTTTTTGAATGTTTAGGACAAGTTATGCTTACTATTTCTTCACAGAAATTTGCAAACAATAATAATGGCAATAATAATACTAACTATTAATTCTTAATACTTCATGAACCACTAATACATTTATTGATATTAAAAATATTGAACACCACTCAATAAAAGAAAGAGAAACTGTTTTAAAAATAATATTAAGAAGTGGTATTGTAGTAATTAGCACTTGCAAAGTTACACCTAAAATAAAAGTACCAATTAATAAATAATTCTTCTTTTTAAGAATATATAATATTGAGCGATTTAATGATGACATACCAATCATATGAAATAATTCGCATAATGATAAAGTAGAAAACGCCATAGTCCTACATTTCATTAATAAGTATTCATTTTGAAATAATAAGTAGATAGTATTAAAAGTTAAATCAAAATCATTTGTTTTTATATACGATAAAACAGGTAAAATGAATGCAAATATAGTTAGTAAGAAAATTAAAATAGAATATATTAGAAGCACTTTAATACCTCCAGACGAAAATAAAGTATCTTTCTCTTTTCTAGGAGGTGCTTTCATAATATCATCATCATTTTTATCTAGACCTAAGCTTAATGCAGGTATAGAATCAGATATAAGATTTATAAATAATATATGAATAGCAAGAAGCGGTAAAGGTAAAGATACAATTATTCCAAACACCATAACAAGTACTTCCGCAATATTACTAGATAATAAAAATAATACTGCTTTTCTAATATTTGCATATATATTTCTTCCTTCTTCCATCGCTTCAACAATAGTATAAAAATTATCATCTTGAATTATTATATCCGCGGCTTCTTTTGCCACTTCTTTTCCTTGGAAGCCCATAGCAATACCAACATGCGCTTTTTTTAAAGAAGGCGCATCATTTACACCATCACCAGTCATCGCTACAACTTCATTTAATTTTTGATAAGCATTAACTATTTTTAATTTATGAAATGGAGTTACACGAGCAAAAACGTTAATATCATTTATCCTCTTTAATAAATCATCTTCGCTTAAACTATCCAATTCTTTTCCATCAATAACTTCATCTATCGAACAAGCAATACCAGTTTCACGTGCTACTGCATAAGCTGTTTCTTTATGATCACCTGTAATCATTTTTACTTTTACAGATGCATCTTTCATTTTCTTAACAGAAGATATCGCTTCATCTCTTAAAGGATCTTTTAATCCTAATACACCAACAAATATTTTCTTTTCATCCACTTCTATCATAGAGGCTATTAATCTTAATGCTTTACTACTTAATAAAGAGAATGAATCAAAGATTTCTTTTTTCTTTTTTTCATCAAGTTTTTTTATTAAATTAATATTATAGTAATCGCATTTATTTAAAATTATTTCAGGCGCACCTTTATATATTTTAATTTTTTTATTATTAATTTTACGTATAGTTTGCATTATTTTTGTTCTACTAGAAAAAGGAATAGATGATATTAATGGACTATCTTTTTCTAACTTATCAACATCAATATTTAATACATTTTTTAAATCAAATATAGCAAGTTCTGTAGGAGTAAGTTTTTCTTTATTAGGGGATAGGCATAATAAAAAAATACTAATTTCTTTTTTATAATTATTAAAATCTTTCGTGATAAATGAAAAATATCCTTCTTCAACTTTCATTTTGTTTTGTGTTAAAGTGCCTGTTTTATCGCTACATATTAAAGACACAGAGCCTAACGTTTCAACAGCAGGAAGTTTTGAAACAATCACTTTTTTCTTCACCATTTTTTGAACGCCTAAAGATAAAACTATCGTAACTACACTTGGTAAGCCTTCAGGAATTGCAGCGACACCAAGAGATATTGATATAATAAATATATTAATAATATCTCCACCTTTAAAAAAAGATATTAAAAAGATAAGAATACATATAATAATTGTAATAATGCCTAATTGATACCCTAATTTATCTAATCTTTTTTCTAAAGGAGTTTGTTCTTTTACTTTTGATGCCTCTAAAGCTATCTTACCAATTTCAGTATTTTTTCCTGTAGCAATACATACTGCTTCTCCTTGACCTTCTAAAACTTCACTACTTGCATATACATGATTTAACTTTAAAACATCATCTTCTTTTATATTAAATGATTTATTAACAGGAAACGACTCTCCTGTTAATGAAGATTCATCAATAGAAAGGTGATTTATTTTAATTAGCTTAGCATCTGAAGGAACAATAAATCCTTCTTCAAGTATTAATATATCTCCAACAACAACATCTTCAGATAATATCGTTTTTATAACTCCATCTCTTCTTACTAAACATTTAGGAGATGATAATTTTTTTATAGATTCTAACGCTTTTTCAGCCTTTACCTCTTGAATAAAACTAATAATTGCGTTCATTAAAACTACAAAAAGAATAATTGATGAATCTATCCATTCCTTTAATATAAAAGAAATAATTGACGAAGCGATTAATATTAAAATCATCGGATCTTTAAATTCTAATAAAAACATGAGAATTTTATTTTTCTTTTTATTTTTTAAGAATATGTTTTTTCCATCTTTTTTTAATCTTTGCTCTGCTTCTTTACTAGTTAGGCCATAGTTTGTTTCATTCATAAATGTCTCCTAAAAAAAGCCTCCTAGAGGCAATTCTAGAAGGCTATTACATTTTAATTTATGAATAAATATATTTAATTATTCTTCATTTTTCCATTCAGGGAACATTTCTTCAACCTGTCTAATAGATTTTTCAATTAAAGCAATTTCATATTTTCTTCTACTTGAATAATATTTATCAATAGATTTTTTATATGAGCTTAATAAATAATCGTATAGTTCATATGATTTTTCAACTTTTGCCGAAAGTAAAAGACCTGTTTTAATAGCCTCTAAATTCCCTTTGGTGATTGAGAATTTTCTATATTCTTTATTTATAGAATAAAAATAATCATAGCAATATTCATTAGATTCTTTTTGTAACATAAAATACATTTTATTACAATAAGCAATTTGTATATTCTCAAGGGACAAGAAATCTTTATTATCAATCATCTTATCAAGAACTTTTTCCGCTAAAAAGATGTCGTTTTGATTCATATAGTAATAATATAAATATAATAATGACTCAGCTTGAAATATATCATCGTATTCATCATATTTATACGTACCATTAAGTGTTCCATTACTATAAATTAAAGCATTCTTTTGTAATAAATTATCCAAATATGGCTTTTTATTCTTTTTATTAAGTAATAATCGAATTGCAAATCCATCAGTAAGAGAATCCGAATATAAAGGATTCAAATTAATAAATATTACTAATAATCCAATAAACGCTAAAACAAGTGAAGTATAAAGTGCTGCGTTTGGATTAACAAAATAACATACAGTCACTGAAATAACAGTTACAAATACAAATGAAATAAGACCGCCAAAATGATATAAGATAGGTTTAACTCTACTATAATCATTTGTTGATGGTATCATAAATATATTACCTAAAATACTATCTGATAGTTCTAATGCATATTTTATTTTATTATTTTCTTTATATATTTTAATAAATAAAATATGAATTGAAATAAATTCCATTTTGCCAATTAAACCAAAGATTAATTTACCAATTATATATATAATATAATAACCAGCGAAACCTCCAATTAAAGTAATAATTGCAAATGGAATAGTATCAAAATATTCATTATATTGATACAAGTTTTTAAATATTACTAAAGCAAAAACAAGAAGCGCTATATATACAAGCCATGAATAATTTTTATATGGATTTCTTTTGTTTTTAATTTCTTCACTCATTTTTTTATTTTCCCTCCCATGCACGAACAAAAATTCTATAAGCAAGTTTTTGATCTAATGTTCTTATTCCTAGAATCTTTCTCGCTGCAAACGGCTGAGCCAATTTTTCTAAATCATCATAAGAAACATTAATTTCTTTTAAAGTGGTAGGTAATTGAAGTCTTTTCAATAAATTTTGATATTCATTTATTGCTTCTTTAGCTAAAATAATATCGTCATCACCTTTAATATTAAATAATACTTTAGCAAATAATGCAAACTTTTTCGGATCATATTTATATGTTTCTTTCATCCAATATGGAAATAATATAGCAAGCCCTAATCCATGAGCGATATTTGGATACAATCCTGATAATTCATGTTCTAATTGATGTACTTGCATAGTAAATGTTTTTGCTATTGAAGTTAATCCATTATGAGAAAATGATGAGGCTAAGATTAATGTTTTTCTAGCTTCTTGATTATTAAAATCATCAAGTAAAACATTTGCGGAATCCACAACTGATTTCATTAAACCAAGAGCCATATAATCAGCAAATTCATATTTAGCTGAAGGGCAAAAGTATCTTTCCATTGAATGAGCTAAAATATCAACAATTCCGTATGCCAGTTGATTAAATGGCAATCCATTTATTAATTCTACACTTTCAATAACAAATAACGGCCTATTATTTTGTGAATTAAATCCTCTTTTTAAATGCCTAGATTCATCACTAATAACACAAGAAGTAGATAATTCACTACCAGATGCAGGAATGGTTAATATAACACCAACTGGTAATGCTTTATTAGATTGAGCTTTTCTCTCATTAAAATCAAATGGATTTCCATCATAATAATATCCATTAGCGATAGATTTAGATGCATCGATAACGCTTCCTCCACCAAGAGCTAAAATCATATCGATATCTTTATTTTTAATCAAACTTAATCCTTTATTAACCATTTCTAACGTTGGATTAGCGTCTATACCACCAAGTTCAATAAATTCAATTTCATTTTCTTTTAAAGAATCTACTACTTTTTGATATAATCCACTTGTTTTTGCGGACTTTTTGCCATAAACCATTAATATTTTTTTATATCCATACAAACGGATATATAGCCCAACTTTCTTTTCTTCACTATCTCCATAATAAATACGCGTAGGAGATTCAAACATATAATTCATATTTCTTTCACCAATTACATTTTATCACTTTTAAATAGAAATTGAAAAAATAATAAATGTTTTATAAAATAATTAAAGTAATGTTAAGGAGCATCATATGAAAAAAGAAACATTAAAAGAATATGCAAATTTAATCGTTCATAAAGGGATAAATGTTCAAAAAGGAGAAAAATATTTGTTGGATTGCCCTGTAGAGCAACATATCTTTGCCAGTTTAATTGTAGAGGAACTATATAAATCAGGAGCATCAAATGTTTATATTAATTACATTGATTCATCTATTAGAAGCGAATATAAATATTTATCAAAAAAAGATTTGCTATATTTTCCACCATATAAAGTTAATATGTATAAAACATTTTTAAAAGAAGCAAGAGGAAGAATAGTATTGTCTTCTCCAAAACCTTCTCTTATGAAAGATATAGATATAGAATTAATTTCCAAAATAAATAAAAGAAATTCAAAAAAAATGAACTTTTTTTCTACACCTTATGGCGATAACAAACTAAAATGGTGTATCGCAGCAGTTCCTAATAAAGATTGGGCAAAAAAAGTTTTTCCAAATTTAAGTCCTTCAAAAGCAATTGAATCTTTATGGAATGCAATATTAAATTCTGTATCTGTTAAAGGTGATAAAACAAGTTTACTTACCTGGAGCAAGCATAACTTTGATCTAAAAAAACGTGCTGAAATATTAAATAATATGAATTTAAAATCTTTACATTTTACTTCTTCAAATGGAACTGATTTAAGCATTGGACTAGTTGATGATTATATTTTTGAAGGTGGTACATCATTTACTCCAGAAGGTATTGAATTTGATGCAAATATGCCTACTGAAGAAATATTTACTATGCCACATAAAGATAAGATTAATGGTACTGTTTACTCTACAAAACCTTTATTTATCTATGGTGAAATTATTGAAAATTTTGGTTTAATTTTTAAAAATGGTAAAGTAAGTGAAATATTATGCGATGATAATAAACACAAGCAAATTTTAAACACTTTAATTTCAGCAGATAAAGGAGCATCTAGTTTAGGTGAAGTAGCACTTGTTCCAAATTCATCACCGATAAATAAGACAGGTATATTATTTTTTAATACATTATTTGATGAAAACGCTTCTTGTCATATCGCATTAGGGGATTCATATAAAACAAACATGAAAAATAGCGAACTATATAGTGAAGAAGAAATGAAACAAAAGGGTTCAAACACTTCAATTATTCATGTTGATTTTATGATCGGAAATGAATCAACAAGAGTCGAAGGATTGACTAAAGATAATAAGACAATCATTATTATGGATAATGGTGAATTTGTTATTTAATAATTAATAATATTGTTTTAACCATAAAAAAACCATCTTTTGATGGCTTTTTTTATTAGAATCGATAATGAATGTTTGAAGAAGTTAATATGAGTAGTCTCGATTCTAACTAAACAAGGAAATGTGTGTTATAAAGTAATTGCTCATTTATAGATAAGGGGATAATAATTAAACAATTACTTTAATGAACTAATTCCTTAGTTCACATATAAAATATCACCTTAAAATAAACAAAAAATAAATTAAATGTAAACTTAATGTAAATTTATTTTTTTTAGTTTATCTTTAGTTTATAAACTTGTATTATTATGAAAATGAAGTTTTTAGGAGGGCTTTATTATGATTAATATTTTAGTTATTGAAGATAATTTAGATTTACGCGAAATGTTATGTTCTACATTAAATCATAATGGATATCAAAGCTATGGTGCTTCAGATGGTTTATGTGCACTTGACATAATTGAAAAGAATGTAATTGACTTAATAATTTGTGACATAATGATGCCAAAAATGGATGGATATGAATTTACAAGAGCTATAAGAGGAATAAAAAATAATACACCTATATTAATGGTAACTGCAAAAGAAGATTATGAATCTATGCAAAAAGGATTTAATTTAGGTGTTGATGATTATATGGTTAAACCTATAAATATAAAAGAGATGCTTTTAAGAATTAATGCTTTATTAAGAAGAGCAAAAATAAACGCAGAAAGAAAAATAGTAATTGGTAATACTATTTTAGATAATGATTCAATGACAATCACTGTGAAAAACGAAACTATTATTTTACCGCTTAAAGAATTTAATTTGCTTTATAAATTATTATCTTACCCTAATAAAATATTTACAAGGCAACAAATAATGGATGAGATCTGGGGGCTTGATTCAGATTCAGATGATAGAACAATAAACACACATATAAATAGACTTAGAGAAAAGTTTATAGACAATGAAGATTTTGAAATAATAACCATAAGAGGTCTTGGTTATAAGGCGGTAAAGAAAAATGGATAAAGATAAAGAAAGCAAAAAAACAAATCGTTCATCATTATTCTTATTTTTCACTACTGCGATTATTTTATTAGTATTATCACTATATGTTTCATTTGTTACAATTTTATTCTTTCTATATAGATTTAATTTATTAGTGCCAAATAAACCTTTTTCATCTTTACCATTTTTATGTACTATAACATTTTCTAGTATTTTTGGAATTATTCTTTCAGTATATATTTCAAAGATATTCTATAGACCTATTAGTAAAATGTCCTCTAGTTTCAAAAAAATTTCAAAAGGAAATTTTAATATAAAAATTAACGATGAATCAATGTTCGAAGAAATTAATGAATTATATTCAAACTTCAATACCATGACTACTGAATTATCTAATATAGAAACTCTAAGAAATGATTTTGTTGTAAGTGTTTCACACGAATTAAAAACTCCACTTACATCAATCGAAGGATATGCCACTTTATTACAAAACGAAAATTTAGATAGTGAAACGCGCAACATGTATACAGAAAAAATAATTAGAAATATAAGAGAATTATCTACGTTAACAGGAAACATTTTAGCGCTTAGCAAATTAGAACATCAAGAATTAATTACTGATATAAAAACATTTTCATTAGATGAACAAATAAAAAGAGTTTTAATAAATCTAGAGCCTTCATGGTCTAGTAAAAATATTGAATTTGAGTTAAATTTAGAAGAAACACTCTTTTCAACAAACGAGGGATTGTCTTATCAAGTATGGTACAATCTAGTCAATAATGCAATAAAATTTTCTAATGAAAATGGTATTATAATTGTTTCACTAACAAAAAATGAAAATAACATTATTGTAACAATTAGTGACAATGGAATAGGGATGAGTTTAGATACTCAAAAACATATATTTGATAAATTTTATCAAGGTGATACATCTCATAAATCAGATGGCAATGGATTAGGTTTATCACTAGTTAAAAGAATAGTCCAATTATTTGAAGGTGAAATTAAAGTAACTAGTGAATTAAATAAAGGGACAACTTTTGAAGTTATTCTTCCAATTATTAAATAGTTCTATCTTTATAAATCTCGCTTATAATTTCATAATTATCTCTAGCTTCTTCTTTTTTAGAAGAGAAAATGCTAGAGATAATTTTTATTGTTATCACTTTATCCCCTAATGTCAATTCAACAATATCTCCTTCTTTTATTTGTGTAGATGGTTTTGATATTTTGCCATTAATTTTAACAAAACCTAAATCAACAATATCTTTAGCTATCATTCTTCTTTTAATGATTCTCGATGATTTTAAAAATTTATCTAATCTCATATCATTTATCTCCTATTATACTTAAAATTATTTCTAAAACACCTTCTAGATCTTTAAGTAAATCTTTTCCTTTAATAATATTAATTGTTATTTGATTATTAACAAGTCTAGCTCCAACTCTATCTTTTATAGGATATAATAACTCAGTTAATTTAAATGCAACTTTAGGGATATTATTAAATTCTTTTGTCATTTTTATTATTATCACTTTATATTGTTCAATCGAATCAATATATAAATTATTTGAAAGAATCTCAATTTTTCTTTTTCTTAATAAGTTATCTACTTCTTTTGGTAATCTTCCATATATATCTCTTAATTTCCTTCTAAACAGTTCTAACGATGCAATCGTAGTTATATCTTCTATTTCTTGATAAATTTGAATCTTATCACTATCAGAAGCATATTTAGTTGGGATATATCCACTTAAAGATATTGCTAAAGGTTTAATAGTTTTCTTTTCTACTTTAATTCCTTTTTTATCTTCGATAACTTCTCCAAGAATTTTATAATATAAATCCATACCAACTGTATCTATAAAACCAGATTGTTCTGCTCCTAGAATATCTCCTGCTCCTCTAATATTTAAATCTCGTTGAGCTATTTTATATCCAGAACCTAATTCAGTAAAATCTTTAATTGCTTTTAATCTTTTTTCAGCATTATCATTTAATTCTTTATTTTCATTATATAATAAATATGCATAAGCTACTCTAGAAGAACGACCAACACGTCCTTTTATTTGATATAGTTGAGATAAACCAAATGTGTCTGCATTTTCAATAATAATTGTATTAGCGTTTGGTATATCAATACCTGTTTCAATAATTGAAGTGCATACTAAAATATTAATTGTTCCTTGGTAATATGCATTCATTATTTCATCTACAT
Source organism: uncultured Erysipelotrichaceae bacterium (assembly GCA_964456095.1). Taxonomy (GTDB): domain Bacteria; phylum Bacillota_I; class Bacilli_A; order RFN20; family CAG-449; genus CANRPC01. Next base: position 77,754 of record CAYVZF010000001.1, on the reverse strand, counting down.
CATCTTTTTCCATTTGACCGTGAACCACGCCAACTTTTGCATTTTTAATCGTTGCTTCTATTTTTCTTGCCTTTTGATAAATCGAAGCAACTCTATTATGCAAATAGAACACTTGTCCATCACGAGATAATTCTCTTTCAATTACTTGTACGATTAATGATTCTTGATAAGGCATAACATATGTTTGTACAGGCATTCTATTAGATGGCGCAATATTAATTGTTGATAAACTTCTTATTCCAAGAAGCGACATTTGTAAAGTTCTAGGAATTGGTGTTGCCGTTAATGTTAATACATCAATGTTTTTTGATATTTCTTTTATTCTTTCTTTATGCTCTACGCCAAATCTTTGTTCTTCATCCACGATTAAAAGGCCAAGATCATTAGTAATTATTTTTCTTGATAATAATTTATGCGTACCTATTATTAACTGAATTTTGCCTTCTTTTATTAATTCTATTTGCTTTTTTTGTATCCTTTCAGGAACAAATCTTGAAAAAAGCGCTACTTTAACACCGAATGGAGAAAATCTTCCTAAGGCCACTTCGTAATGTTGTTTTGCTAAAATAGTTGTAGGACATAAAAGCATTACTTGTTTATTAGCTAAAATTGCTTTAAAAGCAGCACGAAAAGCAACTTCTGTTTTACCAAATCCAACATCACCACATAAAAGTCTATCCATTGGTAGTTCTTTTTCCATATCTTCTTTTATTTCATTAACAGCTTTTAATTGGTCAATTGTAAGTGGATAAGGAAAATTTGATTCAAATAAAGATTGTAATTCATCATCTTCAGGAAAAGAAAATCCTTTCATACTTTGTCTTTGAGCATACAAATTAATTAATCTGTCCGCAATATCATTAACTTTTGCTTTAATTTTTTCTTTTGCTTTTTTCCAATCATTACTGCCTAATTTAGATAATTTTGGAACACTACCTTCTTGCGAAACAAACTTTCTAACTAAATTAAATTGTTCTAATGGTATATATAAAATGCTATCATCTCTATATTTTATTTTTAAATAATCTTTAGGTTCATCATTTATATCATTAATAGTATCTATTTTAATAAATTGTCCTATTCCATTTTCTTCATGTACTACATAATCGCCTGGATTTAATTCTTCATAACTATTTAATATTTCCGCTTTTTTATAACGCGCTATATATCTATTAGAAAAAGATTTGTAACCCATTAATTCTTTTTTTGTTAAAATCACAATATCATTTTCGACAATTTCAAATCCCTCTTTAAAATCAAATTCATATAATCCGATTTTTGAAGGTATTGTTTCTCCATCAATCGATATAAAATAATCAACGTTTTCAACCTTAAGAAAATCTTCGAATATTCTAAGCGTCTGTTTATCCATACAAACTAATACTTTTTTATTCAATTTAATATATTCATTTATTAAAGAAATTGATTTAATTAATGTTCCATTATTATAAGGAATACTTCTAATTGGTAATGTATAATCTGTATCATTAATCTTATAATTATTGGTTTTAATATGTTTTTTATTTAAAATATAATCCAATTCATTAAAGTAATCTGGAATATTTAAAAATAATCCATTATTAAACATTTCTTTAAAATATTCTTCTAATTCATGATTGCAAAATTGAAATGAATTAATCATTTTATCAAATGAATATAGAATGATAGAATCAGGTGCAATATAATCAATAATACACTCTTTTTTTATTGGAGAAATACTATAATAAGGATATGTTGTTTCATCAAATCCATCACTTTTAATTCTTTCAAGATCAAAATTTACTTTAGATTGAATTTTATCTTTATTTTCATATGATGTTATCTTTTTTATTTGTTCTTTATAAATATTTAAAACCGCTTCTTTTACTATTTCATAATCTTTTGCATCATATATTAATTCATTTGAAGGATAAACATATATTTGTTCAAGTTCCTCTGATGAACATTGTGTTGCAATATCTAATTTTCTAATACTTTCAATTCCATCATCAAAAAATTCAATTCTATAAGGAATTTCACTATTAATAGGGAATATATCTAAAATATCACCTCTTAAGGCAAATTGAAGATGTTGATCTATTTTATCAACTTTTCTAAATCCATTAGCTATTAAAACATCAATAATGTTTGATATTTTGTACAAATTACCAACTTTAAAATCAATAATGTTTTTTACATATTGTTCTTTAGGTGTAATTTTTCTTAATGCCGCGGTTACATGTGTGATAAATATTTTATTTTCATTTTTCACACATTCAGACATAATATATAATCTTTGAGAAAGCATTTCTTTTGAAGAAGATACTTTATCAATTCTTATTACCTCATCAAAAGGATAAAACAAAACGTTTTCTTCTCCTACAAGAGAAGATATTTGTTCATAAATATTTTGTGCTGAATATAAATTCGGGCAAACAACAAGTATTTTTCTTTTATTATTTATAAAACTAGATGAAATAGCAAAGCTAAGTTGTAAAGAATCATCAACGACAAAAATGTCATTAGAATTATTATTATCTAATGACTTAACAGCGTAACTATTTCTAATTTCATCTAATATTTTCATAATTATTTAAAATACTTTGCCTTTGCTTTTTCAAAACCATTTTTTACAAATTCTTCTATCGCATCAGCAGCTTTATTTTTTGCATCAACTAAAAGTTCATTTTCTTCTTTTGTTGGTTTTGCTAAAACATAATTAACAACAGGAATATTTGCCTTACCTGTTCCTACTCTTACACGCTTAATTTCATTGGTATGTAATAAATCAATAATATTTTGCATACCTTTTTGACCGCCTGAAGATCCTTTTTCTCTTAATCTAATTGTTCCAGGAGATAAATCCAAATCATCATATACAACTATCATGTCTTCTATTTTAATATGAAAATAATTAATAAATTCTACAACACTTTCACCTGAAAGATTCATATATGTTTGAGGTTTTAATAAAACTACATCTTTATTGAAAATATTTGTTTTAATATATTTTGCTTTAAATCCATTTTTATTAATATCAACACTCCATCTTTTTGATAATATATCAATTACATCAAATCCCATATTATGACGTGTCCCTTCATATTCTAGTCCAGGATTACCTAAGCCAACGATTAAAATCATGCGTTCAACTCCTTACAAGTAACAATATTAACACAATAATTTAATTAAAAAAAGTTGTTTACAAAGACTTTTTTTTCTTTTTAAACAACCTAATTTATTAATTATTTATTTTTACGAAAATTCATACACAATGCTTTATCATCAACACAATCAATTCTTACATTCTCTAATGTGCAATTTTCATTAGAGTTATTGCTACATTTAAATGTTTTACAACATATATCATGATAGCAATCTTTAAAAGAAAATCTTTTATCCTCTGCATATTCAAACATACATGGATTATTTATCCTATCTTTTGTTTTTTCATTAAATGAGCAACATTCGGCATTTTCATTAATATCAGGATTTTGATGACGACAAATAGAGCAATCATTATACCTACAAAAATATACATGACATTTTAAATTTGACATAAAAACCTCCCTAATTAGTCTATCCAAAATTACTATTCTTATTATCTTTTTGCATATTAATTATTAGGAGACTAACAAATGAAAAATAAAATGTTATATTTTTTAAAAGGACTATTATTAGGAAGTGCGATTATATTACCCGGAATTTCTTTTTCACTCTTAGCATTATTACTTAACTGCTATGAATTTATTTTTTATAATTTATCTATTTTTTTAATTCATCCTTTTAAAGTACTAAAAAGACTATTCCCAATTTTATTAGGAATTATAATATCAATAATAGTTTTATTTATTCCTTTAACTTTTATATTAAAAAACAAACCTTTTTTAACAATTTGCTTTTTTTCTGGTGTATTAATTAAATGTATTATTAATATTTTAAATGAAGTTAATAGTTTTAATTTTAAAACATTATTTTTTTATTTTTTAGGTTTATTATTTTTTTATATTTTTTTAATATTTAAGATTAATAATGATTTTACATTTGAATTTCAAAGCAATATTAATTTTATTATTGAATTATTATTCATTAGTTTAATATCTTCTTTTTGCATAATAAGTCCTGGAGTTTCATTAACTTTTTCATTAATTACAATTGGTTTTTATCAAAAATGTATCGATTTTATGTATTACTTATTAGATTCATTAATACATAATACATATATCAATTTAATAAAATATATTTTCACTTTTTTATTGCTATTTTTGTTTTTTATTATTTTCTTTATAATATTTAGCAATATTTCATCAAAATTGATAAAAAAATATAAATCACAAACTTATCTATTCTTTATCGGTGCTTCTACATCAAATATATTTATATCAATATTTACTAGCAATATTGAATTAAATTATGAAACAAATATAGATTTATGTTATAATCTCTCTTGTTGCTATATCTTAATAATATTAGGATATATGTTAACTTTAACATTAGAAATATTATATAAAAAAGGTGATTATAAAATGAGATTAGATAAATTCTTAAGTTCATCAGGTAATGGAACAAGAAAAGAAGTCAAACAATTAATAAAGGATAAAAGAATCTATGTAAATGATATGCTTGTAAAAGCACCTTCTTTAATTATCGACGAATATAAAGATGTAATTAAAATCGATAATGAAATTGTAGAATATCACCTTTATTACTATATCTTATTATATAAGCCAAAGGGATATGTCTCATCGACTGAAGTAGAAAATAATTATCCGCCAGTTACAGATCTAGTATCCGAATATGATTTTGCTCATCTTTTTCCAGTAGGGAGATTAGATGTAGATACAACAGGATTATTATTACTAACAAATGATGGCAAATTAGCGCACAGACTTCTATCACCAAAATTTCATGTTGATAAAAAATATATTGTTAAATTAGATAAAGCACTAGATTACAATATTATTCCTCAATTTGAAAGTGGCATACAAATTCAAGATGAATTTACATTACCGTGTAAAATGAAAATAATTGATTCAAATACCGCAGAAGTTATAATACATGAAGGAAAATATCATCAAATAAAAAGAATGTTTGCATATTTTAACTATAAAGTAATCGAATTACATAGATCTGAATTTTCATTTCTAAATCTTAATGATTTAAATAAAGGCGAATATCGTTTATTAACAAACGAAGAAATTGAAAAGTTAAGACTAGAAGGACAAAAGGAAAAAAAATAAGAATCAAGATATTAAACATGATTCTTATTTTTTATTTATTATGCCTCTATTGCATTACCGGTTATTTCAAAATTAACATTTGAATATTCAACAATAGTTCCTCTTGTTGCAAACATACCAATATACATATAATCTTTATCTCTCTCTTGTAATGGGAAATCAAGATATTCTTGTTTATAATCATTATCTTTATAATTTAATGATACAGTAACTTTTTGTCCTAATCTTTCAATAGATAATGACAAAGTATCATCTGTTTGATAATATCCATTAATTGTATTACTTCCTTTTGAAAGAGAACCATTACTTCTAGTAAAGAAAACACTCATATCTTCTTTATTACATAATAGTCCAGAAGAAATAGAATTACCTATTAAAGAGGAATCATTCTTAGGTAAATAACAATCATCTCTTATCATTAATCCGAAACCAGATTGACTTTGATCGAGTTCATTAATAATTTTAGCATCCACTGATAGCTTAAAATTCAAAGATGCATCAACTTGTCTAAATAAATATGCAAATCCTTCTTCTTTAGAAGCGATTTTACCTTTTGCTTGTGTTCCCTTTAAGTTTTGGCCTACCTTAAATATTCCTTCTATTTCTTCACTAGCAATATAACCGTTATACTTAATCTCTTCTTTTTGTGCCAAAGGATCTCCACCTAAACTTCCAAATGCTGTACCATACCAACCTTCACTAATAGTTTTAAAATTATCACCAGGAACATATGTATTTAAATTTGGTGAAGTATATTCTTTAAAGACATATGAAGAATTAGCAACTAAATCATTTTCCTTAGTTGGTTTTATTATATTTTCATTAACATAATTTTTTAATTCAATATCACTATTTTTAATACAGTTTGCAAATAAATACGCGACCATTTTAGCACCATATATATTTAAATGAGTTTTATCTATTGAATCAAAATTTGCAACCACTTCATTTGTTTGAGAATCCATTTTACCTGATGTTACAGCGTGAAACCATTTTGCTTCTTCATAAGTTAATGTAGTATATAGTTCTTTAGTTAACGATGTTAAATCGATTACTGGAACATCTTTTTCTTTTCCTAATTCTCTAATAGCTTCAGCGTAATTACCATTTTCAGTTATATGGCCATTTTTAGAAGAATAGTCATCACTTGTTGATAATCTTACAATAGGTGTTGATAAAATAGTAGAAGCACCTTTTTCCTCCGCGATTTTAATATAATTTTCATACAAACTATACTTAAATGAATTTTCATTTGAAAGTGGTAAAGATGCATCTGTAAATCTATCAACATCATCAGACTTTTCATCATTATGACCAAATGCTAATAAAAGATAATCACCTTCTGATATAGAATTCTTAAATATATTATAATTGTTTTCTAAAATATAGCTTTTAGAACTTCTTCCAGATAATGCAAGATTAACTACTTCTAACGAAGAATCAAAATAATTGTATAATTGAGTTCCAAAACCATAACGTGGATAATAATAAGTTGCATCATTAAATTCACATGATAAAGAATCTCCTAATATATAAATTTTTTTGCTAGTCAAAACTTTTTCACTTGATATTTCATTTTCACTATCAAATGGTTCGTTTGAATTACAACCAATTAAAACAAAAGTAAGTGATAAAGCAGTAATTAATAATTTTTTTCTATTTTTCATTTTTTTCATACCTCTAATATAATAATATCCAATTTATTTAACATACAATTTTTTTGCATACACATATGGTTCTGTTGTTAAGTCAATTTTTAATTTCTTAAAAACTGATTCATCAACTTGTGGTAAAATCGCAGTAGAATGAGCTTGACAGCCTTTTAATAATCCTAATTTTTTCATTGCTAAATCCGCGAGGGGATTTGTTTGTGCAGAAATAGCTAACGCTATTAATATTTCATCAGCATGTAATCTAGGATTATGATTACCTAAATTATTAATTTTCATTCTTGAAATTGGTTCAATAATTGCAGGAGATATTAATAATAATTCATCACTTATACCCGCTAAATGTTTAAGTGCATTTAATATTAATGCTGCTGGCGCGGATAATAATTGTGAAGTTTTAGCATCAACAATAAACCCATCATCTAATTCTAAAGACATGCATACAGTATTAGTCATTTCTTTTTTATTTAATGCAGATTTAACGCATTTTCTATCATCAATAGAAATATCTAATTGTCGCATAATTAAACCAATTTTATCACATGTTTCTTTATTAGTTTTTCCATTTCTATAATCACATAAAGAATTTAAATATCTTCTAATTATTTCATTTTTAGAAGATATGCATGCAATTTCATCATTTGAAATAGCAAATCCAGCCATATTAACTCCCATATCTGTTGGCGATTTATAAATTGAACATCCATAAATTGCTTCAAACATAGATTTAACAATCGGAAATATTTCTACATCTCTATTATAATTAATCGATAATGTACCATATGCTTCTAAATGATATGGATCAATCATATTAACATCATTTAAATCCGCGGTTGCAGCTTCATATGCTAAGTTAACAGGATGTTTTAAAGGTAAATTCCAAATCGGAAAAGTTTCATATTTCGCATATCCAGCTTTTATGCCTTTTAAATTATCATGATATAATTGTGACAAACATGTTGCCATTTTTCCAGATCCTGGTCCAGGTGCTGTAACAACAATAATCTTTCTTGTTGTTTCAATGTATTCATTTTTACCAAATCCATTTTCTGAAATTATTTTATTTACATCATAAGGATATCCTTCAATTGAATAATGTAAATGAGTTTTAATACCTAAATTATTCAATTTCATTATAAACATATCAACTTGAGTATCAGTGGTATATTGAGTTATACATACAGAATTAACATATAATTCAGATTCTCTAAATGCATCAATGAGTCTTAATACTTCTGATTCATAATTAATGCCCAAATCACTTCTTATTTTATTCTTTTGTATGTCTTTTGCGCTTATAGTTAAAATAATTTCTACGTCATCTTTCATAGTTAAAAGCATTTTTAACTTACTATCTTTTAAAAATCCAGGAAGTACTCTTGTAGCGTGATAATCATCAAATAATTTTCCGCCAAACTCTAAATATAATTTATCACCAAACATATTAACTCTATCTAATATTTTTTGAGATTGAAGTTTTAAATATTTATCATTATCAAAAGCTAATTTCATTAATAACACATCCTTTTTCAACAAAAATAATAATATATTTATCAAAAATTTTTTTCAATAATATATCAAAAATAAAACTATATTAAACCGTTAATATGAGCTTAATATAGTTATAAAATAAATTACTTATTAGATATATTTATCAATTTTTTTATTTTCTTTTTTACATAATTCGATTTTTTTATTTAATTTTTCTTTCAAAGAGAAAGTTTTTTCATAGATTAAATTAGTAATTAGTTTTCTATTCTCCTTAGTATTTTCACCATTACATATCTCACTTGGATAAATAAGATTACCAATACAAATATGTGTTCTTCTACCTAAACTCTTATTTTCTTGAATATAAAGAGGTAATATAGGTGCATTATTTCTTAATGCTAGCATAGAAGCACCATCTTTAAAATCACTATTACTACCATCTTCAGATAGTTTTCCTTCTGGAAAAATAACAAGAAGGCCTTCTTTTTTTAATACTTTTGACGCTTCTTTTAAAGCAAATAAATCTTTTTTTTCTTTATCAACGAGAATACAATTTATCCTTTTACAAAACCATGCTGTTTTTTTACCTTTAACAAGATCTTTAGTAGCAAAAAAATAAATTCTTCTTCTTATAAAAAGTCTAATGATTGATGGTGGTTCACAAAAAGAATTATGATTACATGTAACAATAACTCTATCTTTTACTTTATATGTTGCACCTTTTTCAAAATGTAAAATTGGTCTCAAAAAGAGTTTAATATGAATTCCAGCATGAATTCTAAAAATATCTCCAAAAAAATGTTTAAAGCTAAATAAAGGATCTTTTTTCTCGTTTGACATAAATTACTTCTTTAAAATAGAATCCATTAATCCTTTTTCATACTCTAAATCATCACTTATAGGCTTTCCCATAAAGTATATTGCAGTTAATCCAGGACCTGTATTAATTGAATTCATAACAAAAACATCACTAACAATTATTTCTTTTGGTTTTAATTCTTTTTCTACTAATTGTTTGAAATATTCTATTTGTTTTGGTCTATTTGTATGCGCTAAAAAGACAACTTGATCTTCAATATTATCCGCGATTTGTTTGCAATATTCAATACACGCATCATATGCTTTCTTTTCACCTTTTGCTTTTGCAAGAATAGAAGGTAATCCATCTTTAGAAAAATCTCCTAATGGCTTAACTCCAATTAAAGAACCCATAAATGCTTTCGCATGTGAAATTCTACCTCTTTTTGCTAAAAATGATAGATCATCTAAAGGACCAATTTGGTGAATTCTATTTCTATTTTCATTTAAATATGTTTCAACTTCCTCTATTGTCTTACCTTCATTTCTTAACATACTAGCTTGAATAGCAAGCATACCATATGCTGTAGAATATCTTCTTGAATCTATACATACAATCTTTCTTTCAGGAAATTCTTTAGACAATTCTTCTTTTACTTGCAAAGTAAAATTATATGTTCCACTTAATTTTGATGATATAGAAATCAACATGACATCTAATCCCTTAGATAAATATTCTCTTAATAAAACCTTATATTCTTCAACACTTGCTGGTGATGTAGAAAAATTATTAGCTTTATTTTTTAAATCTTTAAAGAATGCTTCTTTATCAATTTCATTCCAATCAAGAGTAGCAATATGTTCTACTCCATCTGGAAACGTAACATGACCTTTAATATATTCGATGTCATATTTTTCTCTTAATTCTTTTGTTAGATCACTTGTAGCATCTACTAAAATTATATATTTGTTCATTTGTTTTTTCTCCTCTTCAAACTAATTACATTATAACAACAAGTAAAACGATATTTAAACATTTTTTAATTTATCGTTTAATATTAGATAACATAATAGAAAATATAATTTTGTTTTATTTTTTAAGAAAATATTATTTTTTCGTCATATTTATGCTAATAATGACTATTTTTCTTTTAATAACAAGTGTTTTTTGTTACAATTATTGCGGCGCTACGAAGTAGCGAGATGAGGTTAAAAAATGAAGAAGTTAAAATCAAAATTTTCCATTTTACTATATAGTTTATCCGGTCTTGGCGTTAACATGTTAAATTTAATTATGACATCTTACTTGTTAGATGCGGTAATGACTGAAGGATTTCATGAAAATATAGAGAATTGGACTTTTTTTAATAAAACAATAGTTGTTGCTGGAGTATGGTCTATATCAATATTAATCGCTAAAATACTAGATGGAGTAATAGATATACCTTTTTCAAGTTGGTGCGAAAATATTAGATCTAAATGGGGTAAAAGAAGACCCGCTATACTAATCGGACTAGTTTTAACAATACTAAGTTTTATTGGTTTTATAAATCCAATAACTTATTACCTTGGTTTAGGTAATCTATCAACAACAATATATTTAGCAGTTATGCTATGTGCTTTCTATGCATTTTATACATTAACAATGCTTACATTTTATGCGACATTTTCAGAAGTAGTAGATAATGATAAAGATAGAATGTTCTTATCTAATTGTAAATCAGTATTCGATGTTGTTTATTTTATACTTGGTTATGCATTAATACCTGCACTTATAGGAAATCAAAACATAAGAATTATAGCATATATTTTCTTACCTCTTTCATTAACAATGCTTATTCCATTATTCATGTTAAAGGAAGATTCAACTGCTAAAAAGGATACTGAAAATTTTGAATATCAAAAGCCTTTAAGTATTGTTGAATCAATAAAATATTCACTTAAAAATAAAGACTTTATGAAATGGATGTTAACATATTGTTTTTTACAATTTGGAATACAAATGTTTTTAACAGGACAAAACGTATATTGTTCAGGTGTAGCACAATTTAGCGGTGGAACATTAGCAATACTTAATGCCTTTTCTTTCGCACCTGTCCCACTTACATTAATTTTATATAACAAAATAATTAAGAAAAAAGGGTTTAAATGTGGTTTTATTTATGCTTTATCTATGTTTGTTATTGGTATGGCTTTATTTGCATTATGTAATCCAAATATATTCCCAAATGAAACAACAAGGATTATTATTGGTATTTTTGCTGCATTATTTTGTTCACTTGGAATTGGATCATTTTTCTCAGTCGAATATGTTATTCCTTCCTCATTAGCGGCAAAAGAAAGAGAAGAAAAAGGAAGAACTAATCCAGGTATGTACTTTGCCGTTCAAGGATTAGTTGGAGGTGTTGTATCTGGTATATCAACAGGACTTGTATGGGTAAAACTTCTTAAAGATAATAACTTAACAAATTTACTTGTTGTAATAGTGGCACTCTCTTGTATTTGTACTATTATTTCAATATTCTTCTTACCAAAAGAAATCGATAAAATCGGTAAAGAAGAATCTACTGAAAAAGCTAATAAGAAAAAAGAAAAAACTATAAAATTAGAAGAAAAATTAGTTAATAAAAAGAAAGCTAAAAATTATATTGTAACTGCAAAAGTTACAGTTACTTTTGATGACAACAAATAGGATTTTAAAAATGAGTATAAAAAATTTAGACGGACTTACCTTTAAACTATTAATAGAAAATGGCTATCAAAATCTTTTATTAAGTGAAAAAAAGATTAATGATTTAAATGTTTTTCCTGTTCCAGATGGTGATACAGGAACAAATATGAAAGCCACTCTTTTAAATGGTATTAAAAATATAAAGCAAACCAATTCTTTAACACTCTTATTAAAAGATTTATCAAGAGGAATGCTTTTAGGAGCAAGAGGAAATTCTGGCGTTATTTTGTCACAAATATTTAAAGGAATTAGTTGTGCAATAGTAGAAGATGAAGTAGACGCAAAAACTTGGGCAAAAGCTTTAATCAATGGATATAAAGTTGCATATTCTTCAGTTGTTAAACCTGTAGAAGGAACTATTTTAACAGTTGCAAGAGAAGGTATTGAATCAATAGTTTCAAACATTAATAGTGATACAACTGTTGAAGATTTATTATATCAATATCAAAATGCTTTAGAATCATCATTAAAAGAAACACCTAACAAACTCCAAGTACTTCAAGATGCCAAAGTCGTTGATAGCGGTGCCGCAGGATTTATGGCAATTATAGAAGGTATGGTAAAATATCTTAAAGGTGAAGAAATAAAAGGTTTAGATATTAATCAAAAATATGAAGGCGAATTAGTTAATGATGAAGAACAAGAATTCGGTTTTTGTACTGAATTTATTTTAAAGTTAGATGATACTTCTTTTAATCTAAAAGAATTTATATCCTATTTAGAATCTATTGGAAACTCAATTGTTGCAGTTCAAGATAACGATTTATTAAAAGTACATGTTCATACATTAATTCCAGATGAAGTATTTGATACTATCAGTAAATATGGCACTTTTATCGATAAGAAAAAAGAAGACATGACAAAACAACATCACGAAATATTAAAAAATGCTCTTATGACTAAACATAAGAAAATAGCGTATATTGCAGTTTGTCAAGGCGAAGGATTAAAACAAATTTATGAAGAATTAGGATGCGATTTAATATTAACAGGTGGTCAATCAATGAATGTCCCTGTCGAAGACTTTGTCGAAGCATATTCTGGATTAAATGCTGATGACATTATCGTTTTACCTAATAACAAAAATATCATTTTAGCGGCAAAGCAAGCTAAAAAAATATTAAATAAAGATACAATTCATATCATCGAAACAAAATCAGTCGCTGAAGGTTATTTTGCCTTATCATTTAAAGGTGACGAAGAAGATTCTATACAAAGAGAATTGGCAATGATGACTGATAATATAAAGGACATAATCACTATTTCAACAACTAAATCAATTAGAAATACCGTAATTAATAACATATCATTAAATGAAGGTGATTATATATCACTAGATAACAAGAATATCTTAGCGGTACATAAAACATCTAAACTAAAATCAACTTTAATGGCATTAGACTCTATTAACGATAAAATAGAAGAAAAAAATATAATGGCAATAATTAAAGGAAAAAACACAACAGAAGAAGAAATGGATGAATTAATTAATATACTATATGAAAAATATCCATTATTAGAAATAGGCTTTATAAATGGTGAACAAGATACTTATGATTTAATAATCGGTATTATTTAATAGTTTGAATATAATATAGACTATTTTATGGAATAAACCCCTCTAAAAAAATAGTCTTTTTTATTTGACTATTTATTATTTTATCTTGCATTTATCCTGCACATAATCATTTTTATAATATAAAATTACATATTAAAAAATGTATTATAATTAAAAGAGGTAAAAATCTTACTGAACAATAAGAACAGATTATAATAAAACATGATTTTGGAAAATAATTAATAGATAAATTAAATGCGATGTCAATTTAACATCGCATTTTTAATAATTCTTTTTTAAAAATTGTTTAATAACTAAATCATATTTATCTTTATGATATAGTCTTACCATAGAATGAGGAGCATCATCAAAATAAACTATTTCTTTATTTTTGCTACCGCATTTATCATATAATTCCCCTGCAATTTCAGGAAGAGAATATATATCTGCATTACTTTGAAGCATTAAAATAGGACAATTTACTTGATCTATATATTTAATTGGTCCATTATTTTTTGGCTTAACAGATACATTTATTCTAAATAATAGCATTACTAAATCCGCGAATGGAAAGGTTGGCTTTTTTAATTCAATTAAATGATTTTTAAATGAATTATAGAAATTATCATATAAACCTTCTGTAACAATTCCCGCAATATACGATTTATCTTCACCGATAGTTAATGCGTATATTCCAGTTGCGGCACCAATACAAATTCCATGAATTATAATTATTTTATTATTATATTTCTCTTTCAAAAAAACCGCCCAATTTTGAATATCTTTATACTCTTTTAATCCAAGTCCATTATACCTTCCATCGCTAAGTCCATGTGATCTATTATCAATAAATAAAACATTAAATTTTTCTTCATAATATGGCTTAGCAAAGTAATATGAATATATTAACCCCTCTGTTCTTCCAGGTATAATAATTACTGTTTTATCTGAATCATTATTTAAATATTGTCCAAATAAATGAAAACCTTCACTATAAATATCAACATCTTCTAATTTATCTTTATAATTCTTAATCCATTCAACACCTTCATTATACATTTGGACTTGTTTTTTATCACTTAAAGACGATACGTCTCTCGACCATTTACTCGGATTTGTTCTAACAAAAACTTTTGAATAAATTATTATTGACGTTAATGCAAAAGAAAAAAGTGTAAATCCTATAATAGTAATTAAAAAAATAGATGAACAAACTAAAAGTATTATTAAAATAGAGCCTAGTTGATCCATATTAATTTCTGTAAAAATCACTTTTTTCACCTCACAACATATTATATATATTAGCAAAAATGTATTAAAATATAAAGAAAAATATAATACATTATTCATGTTGAAAATAGTTAATTTCCTTGCGTTTATAGCAAAATAAAAGTAAAATCATATTGGTGAAAATATGAACAACATTATAGAACTAGAAGAATACGCAAAAAAAAATTATGTACCAATTGCTAGAAAAGCAACAATTAACTACATAATTAGCTTAATTAAAAGAAATAAGTATACTTCATTTTTAGAAATTGGGACTGCAATTGGATATACATCAATTGTTTTAGCAAAAGAGTTTAGTTCTATTAAAATTGTAACGATTGAACATGATGATTATGCTATTAAAAGAGCAAAAGATAATTTTAAAAATTTTAATGTAGCAAACTCTATCACTTTAATTGAGGGTGATGCGGTTTATTTTGAAAGTGATGAAAAATTTGATTTAATTTTTATTGATGCTGCGAAAAAGAAAAATTTATTATTCTTAGAAAAATTTTCAAATAATTTAAATAAAAATGGCACTATAATTGTTGATAATATGAATCTTGATGATTTTTGGATAGGCGCGAACAAAGATAAAAAAGCAGAATATGATAGAGTGAATAAAGAATTCAAGGAATTTGTATTATCCTCTAATAAATATGATGCTACTTTATATGATGATATTGGCGATGGAATTATTGTTATCAAATTAAAATAATGCAAAAAAATAAACACTTTATTTTAACAAGTGTTTATATTTTTTTAAAAATGACCTTAATTGCTTTTTATGAGTACAAAGTTTTTCTTTACAATTTACACACTTTAAATTTGCATTTGTTTCTTCTACAAATCTTTCAGGATGTATTTTATGAATAACTTCCCATTTTATTAAAATAATTATAGAAATTAATAAAACTATTAATATTAAGTAATCATAAATTTGCATATCTAAAAAATTTATAACAAATATTAAAGGGGTACACATCATAAAATAATCCCAATTATATATTCTACAAGTAGTACAACATTTATTTTTCATATACCATGTTTGAAATGGGCAGAAAAATAAAATACAAATCAAATCACATACAGAATAAGCAAGTCCAACAATTAGTAGTATCGATTTATCAATTATTCCTAAATAATATAGCGATGCAATAATTCCATTTAATCCTATCCATGAAATTGCAATTAAAATAATAGGCAAATTGTTTTGTTCAACTTTTTCATTTTCACTAACATTAGGAATATAATTTCTTTTAAATATTTTTTGACAACCTTTACTTTCAATTTTAGATGGAAACAATCTTAACATCATATCAATTAAAATAATAAGCCATGATATACCAAACGCTAATAAAAGAGGTTTGTTTTCATATAAATTAAAATTAGGATTATTTATTCTTTGAACAATATAAATTATAAGACACGTTAAAAATGAAAACGATCTCAATCCAAACTTAATAAAATGTGTAACCATTATTCTTGAGAAATGTTTATGCTTCTTCATTTTTGTTCCTTCCATTTTGCTAGTGCAACGCAAAAAGTTTATCATTACTACATAAAAAAAGCAAAACAAATGTCGTTTTTTGTCATTTTTATAAATTTTCGTAAATTGACAAAGTAAAATCCGGTTCTAAAAAGAAATTTTTTATAAATAAAATAGGCAGAATTCATTTAACAAAACAAGATAGAAATATAATTAGAGAGTTCTTGTTAACAAACAAAACTTATCATGAGATAGTTTTTTTATTAGGAAAAGATGAAAGAACTATTTCTAAAGAATTAAAAAACAGGACGAGGAATTCCTGTTATTTCTTCTGAATACGGTGAAAAAGCGTTTGATTTTTCTAACAATGATATTATTGTAACAATCCCATTTAATTTCATAAACGAAGTGGGTGATAAAGTGGGTGATAAAATACTAAATGATTCACAAACAAGAGTTCTGGCTGAAATAAGAAATAATCCAAATATAACAAAACCACAACTAATGGTTCTATGCCATTTAGGCAAAACATCAATTGATAATATTATTTCTGTTTTAAAAGAAAAAGGATATATCGAAAGAATTGGTTCTAATAAATCTGGATATTGGAAAACAAATTAATAATTATTTTATTGGCAAAAAAATGCTAAATTATATTTAACTTAGCATTCACAATAATTAATTAATATTACTTATTAGGATTATCAATAAGAGCAAATGAAAATTCACCACTCATAATAATAGTATCATTTACTCTCGCTTCAGCTTGAACAAACGCAAAAACACCTAGTGATTTTAATGGCTTAATATTAAATGCAATAGTATCTCCTACTTTTGCAGGATTTTTAAATTTAACATTTTTCATTCCTGTTAAAAATGTTAATTTACCTTTTACTTTTTCAACCATTAAAGCACAAGCACTTTGAGATGCCATTTCACATAGCATTACTCCTGGAACTATAGGGTTATTAGGAAAGTGACCTTTTAAAAAAAATTCATCACCTTTAACTGTATAAAAACCTGTCACGCTTCCATCTTCATTAGTTTTAATCTCATCTACTAGAAGCATATTATCTCTATGAGGTAATATCTCCATTATTTCTTCTCTAGTCATTATTATTTAATCCCCTTATAAACAATATTTTGAAGCATTTTTTAATAGCTCCTCTGCTTCATTTACTACTTCTTCTATCATTTCTTTGCAAGTTTGTTCTTTATTAACTAGACCCGCTATTTGGCCACATAAAAATGAACCATTTTCCCAATCGCCATCTTTAACCGCTTTTTTTAATGCTCCTGTACCAATTTTAGATATTTCTTCTAATGTAACGTCCGATGAATTCTCTTTTTCGGAAAATAAATCTGTTAATGGATTTCTTAACGCTCTAACTGGATGCCCTGTTTTTCTACCATTAACAGTTGTTCCTCTATCTGTTGCATCTAATACTTTTTGTTTAAATAAACTATGTATATTGCATTCTTTAGCAACTAAAAATCTAGTGCCCATTTGCACACCTTCCGCTCCTAACATAATAGAGGCGGCTAAACCTCTACCATCACCAATTCCACCTGCAGCAATAACAGGAATATCAACTGCATCCACTACTTGCGGTATTAATGGCATAGTATTCATTTCTCCTATATGTCCACCTGATTCTCCACCTTCAGCTATAACAGCAAAAGCACCTCTTTTTGCAACCATTTTAGCAAGTGACACAGAAGCAACAACAGGTATAACTTTAATTCCATTATCGTTTAATTTTGCAATATATTTAATAGGATTCCCTGCTCCTGTTGTAACTACTGGAACTTTTTCTTCAATAATAACATCTACAATTTCTTCAACATATGGACTCATTAACATAACATTTACACCAAATGGTTTTGTAGTTAATGATTTTAATTTTTTTATCTCATTTCTTAATTCTATGCCATTCATATTCATTCCAGCAATAATTCCAAGGCCACCAGCATTAGAAACCGCGGCAGCTAAAAAAGCATCCGCGACCCATGCCATTCCACCTTGAAATATAGGATATTTAATACCAAGACCTTCACATATTCTACTTCTTATCATTATGTTTCCTCCGTTTAAATTATATTTGTTAATTTAACATAATATTTTTTAGAATCAAACTTAGTCATTTCTTTTTGTAATTCTT
This sequence comes from uncultured Erysipelotrichaceae bacterium, assembly GCA_964456095.1. Classification (GTDB taxonomy): domain Bacteria; phylum Bacillota_I; class Bacilli_A; order RFN20; family CAG-449; genus CANRPC01. Next base: position 59,367 of record CAYVZF010000001.1, on the reverse strand, counting down.
TTAATGATTTACAAAGGGTAAATACTGTACTTCCGGATCCAGACATTAATGTCATATTTAATCCATCTTTTATTAATTGATCTTTTATTATTTTTATATCATCTACCATTTCAATCGCAGGTTTTTCTAAACCGTTTTTCATTTCAAGTGCGATACTTTTCTCGTCACCTTTTTTTAATGCAAGAATTAAATTATCAATATTTGAATATTCTTTATCTACCATTTCATCATATTTTCTATATGCTTCTGCAGTTACAATTCCTTTTTTTGGCTTTATAAGTAACACATAATACTTATCTTTTATTTCGATTTGTGTTAATTCTTCACCCATTCCTCTACATCTACTCGGCTTATTAAATAAACAATAAGGAACATCTGAACCAATTTTTTTTGCAACCTCAATCATTTCTTCTTTAGTTGTTTTAATATGTAACATTTTAATAATTGTATTCATAGTCGCGGCAGCATCCGCACTTCCACCAGCAAGCCCAGCTGAAATAGGAATACATTTATGAATATGTATTCTAAAATTATTATTAAATTTATAATGTTCTCTTAAAATATTTACTGTTTTTACAACTAAATTAGATTCATCCGTTGGAAGAGAAGTATCATCGCTTGTTATCATTGTATCAAATCCATTTTGTAATACTTCAAACTCTATCCTATCGTGAAGTTGTAAAGGTAACATAACTGTATCAATTTTATGATATCCATTATCTAACTTTTCATTAACATTCAATGCAACATTTATTTTTGCAAATGCTTTAACCATCATTGTCTTTTTTTCCCCCAACAAAGTTTTTTCTTGCTTTTCCTTTTGTTTCAATCCCACCAATTTCATGAGAAATAGTTGAATCTAATAATTTTTGTACATTAACATATTCACTTGTACGAGTAAGTGCAACAGTGGAAGCGATAATTATCGGGTCTAAAAGATGTATATTTTTACGATTAGGAGACGACGCAAAGTTAGCTCCAGCATCAATTAATGCTTCATAATAACTTTGACATGCACCAGCGACAACTACAAGATTATCCTTATCAGGATAAAGTTTTCTTGCTTCAATTACTGCAAGTAAATAATTATACGAATTACGATAACTTGTCAAGTTATTAACACCATCTTCTTGATTTAATTGAAAGGAATCATGACCTGTTAAAACTAAGACATCGAAACTATCTTTTTTTAATAAATCTATAATTGCATATTTCATATCTTGTTCTTTTACATAATATCCAACTGCTTTAACATTATAAAAAGAATATGCTTCCATTGCTTTTTTTAAATAATACGGATCTCCATCTAAATGAAGTATTTTTCCTTTAATATTGTTAACATCATCTTTTACAATTAATTTTGGCAATAATACTTTTATTTTATTATCAAACTTTTCTAAATCT
>CAYVZF010000001.1:4888-57863 GCA_964456095.1 uncultured Erysipelotrichaceae bacterium | reverse complement strand
CTTTTACCTTCTATAAAATTAAATAAAGCAAAATCTTTATTAAAAAATATTGTTCCTACTGATTGATGTCTAATTCCCGAACAATAAGACAAATCATTACATAAATAATTAGAAGTATCTAATGATATATCGTAACTATATAAAGCTTTATTTTCCCAATAAATAATCTTATTATTAGAAAAAGCGACAATCATCTTTTCTTTCACTTTATAAATAGTTGTTATTTCATCTAATTTATTATCATATTTATAATATATAGAATACGCTATTTCTTCTTCTGCATAATTTCCACCGCCAGATAAGTATCCAACAGTATCATAATATACATTACATATTCCATATACATAGTTATCAAATAAATATCCTTCAGTATATATTACAGATGTTTTAGAATTTAATTCATCATAATTAAGTAAGTATTTTTCAATACCTTTATAATCATCTTCAAAATAAAAACCATATCTTGGTGCATTTCCACCATAAACCACTATTCTACTTTGTAATTCTGTTGCTTTTATATCATCATAATTATTATCGTAATAATATGTATTATTACTGCAGTTTACAATAATTTTTCTGCCATTTTGTTTTAAAACTTCTATCGTTTCTCCAAAAATCTCATAATCGCATATTTCAAAATCCATTTGATTACCCATGACTCTATGGCAAGAAGAAGTACCTAATAATAAAAATATAGTAGATATTACTTTCAAAATTCTTTTCATTTCTAAATATTTCCTTTTATATTATTAAATAGTTTTAAATAATCTTTTAAAGTTATTTCTTCGGGTCTAATATTAATCGGTAAATTAGTCTTATTAAGTATTTCAATAATATAATCTTTTTGATAATACTTTAAAAGATTATTAACTAATGTTTTTCTTCTCATAGCGAAACACTTTTTCAAAAATAAGTAGAATTCTTTATCGTATTTTACATCTCTTTTATCATTAATTTTTATAGAAAAAACGGTTGAGTCTACATTAGGAATAGGAAAAAAATATGATTTATGTACAGTAATTTCTTTTTTTAATTCACCAATATATGAAATAAATATACTTAAAGGTCCATATTCTTTTGTTTTTATTTTTGCATTAAGTCTTCCTATTACTTCCTTTTGTACCATAAAAACAAATTGTTTAAGATTTGAAATATCTAATAATACTTTTTCAATCATTGGTGTTGTAAGTGAATATGGTAAATTAGAGACAACTCTCACATTTGAATCATAATTAATGTTTTGCAATAAAAAATCACCTTCATGTAATTTAAAAATATCATATGTTGAAAATGTCTTAATAAGATGTTTACACATTCTTTCATCAATTTCATAAACATCAACCTCATACGACCTATTAATTATTTCTTCAGTTAAAGCTCCAAGTCCTGGTCCAATTTCTATTACTCTATCACCATTTTCATATTCAATAAGATCCACTATTTGTGATACTGTTTCACTATTTATTAAAAAATTTTGAGAATATTTTTTCTTAGGAAATAATTCTTCATTTTCCATCACTTTTTGAATATAACCTTTGCTAGCTATCATTTATAATCCTCCATTATTTTTTCTAAATCATTATAAGATATACCTAATTGATTTAATCTTTTTAATAATGTCTTTCCATTTACTTTTCCAATAGGAATTCTACTTGAAAGATATTCTCTTCTATCAAAAGAATCAACACTTCCAGATAACGATAATCTATAGATATCATTAATTGTTAATTCTTTTTTATTTATTATTTTTTTATTATCCCAAGTAAATACTTCATTTAACGCTCTTAAAATTTCATTGCTATCACATTCACATACTCCAAGTTTTTTTCCTTTAACAGATAATTCTTTTTTTACGTATGCATTTAATGCATTAGGTATTTCTTTTTGTAAAATTCCTCTTATTCTCATACCAGGATAATCTGGATCTAAAAGCAAAATTATTTTTCTATTTTTTGATAATTCTTTTAGATAATTAATTGTTTCACGTGAAACAGCAGAACCATTTGTAATAACAAAATCAGCATCTATTAAATTTTGTAATTTATTTACATCACTTGTACCTTCAACAACTATAACTGGTTTCATTTTTCTATACCTAAGATTTGACAAGAATTATTAAATATGATTTCTTCTAATTCATTAACATTCATGTTTCTCAATTTACTTATTTCTAATAAAACATATTTAACATATGATGGTTCATTTCTTTTACCTCTAAATGGATTAGGAGCAAGATAAGGAGAATCTGTCTCAATAAGAAGTCTATTAAGTGGAACATTACATGCAATTTCTTTTGGCGTAATAGAATTTTTAAAAGTAACTGGACCACCTAATGATATATAACAACCTAAATCAACAAATCTTTTCATCATTTCTTTAGAAGACGAAAAGCAATGCATTATAACACCTTTTTTAGGAAAGTATTTTTTTAATATATTATAAACATCTTCTATACTATCCCTTGCATGTATCGCAACTGGAAGATTCAATTGGTTTGCTAAAAGAAGTTGGGAAATAAAAAATTCTTTTTGTTTGTTTCTTTTTTCATTATCTTTTTCCCAATAATAATCTAAACCTATTTCTCCAATCGCTTTAACCTTTTTGTTATTTTTAACTATATTTTTAATACATTCAATAGTTTCATCTAATTTTAAATCATAACATTCACATGGAAATACTCCAGCCGCGCTATAAACACCTTCATACTTATTTGCAATATCTATACTTTCTAAACTTGTTTTAATGTTATCACCTAAAACAAGCATTTTTGTAATGTTATTATTTCTAGCACGTTTGATAGTTTCATCTAAATCATCTTTAAATTGTTCGTCAAATAAATGACAATGTGTATCAAATATCATACTATTTACCCACACAAAATCTTGAAAAGATTTCTTTTTCCAAATCAGGATTTACTTCTTCTCCTAATATACGTTTTAAAGAATCATATCCAGATTTAAGATATACTGATAAAATGTCTAATGGTTGATATTCTTCTTGTTCTAACGCAAATAGTAAATCTTTTCTTGCTTCTTTTAATAATCCTAATTCTCTTTCAGAACATAAAGATGGTTTTATACTTTTTTCTTTCATATATATATCTTTGATTTTATCTTTTAAATTAGAAATATCATTATTATATGCAGAAATATATATTTTATCGTCATCATAATCATTAATTAAATCTTTTTTATTATAAACGACTATATGCATTTTATTATTAATAATCTCTTCTAATTCTTTATCATATTCATCGTTTGTAGAATCTTTTATATATATAATTAAATCAGCTTTTTCAATCATTTCTTTCGATTTTTCAATTCCAATACTTTCAATTTTATCTTCTGATTTTCTTATTCCTGCTGTATCAAAAATATGTAAAAGTAATCCATCTAAATTAATATCTCCTTCTACTATATCTCTTGTAGTACCAGGTATATCTGTAACAATCGCTTTATTTTCATTAAGTAATGCATTTAATAATGATGATTTTCCAACATTTGGTTTACCAATTAATGCAACATTAACTCCATCTAAAATATAATTTGCGTTTGTTGCTTGCTCTATTAATTTATCTAATTCATTAATTATTTCTTTAACCTTTACATCAATGTCATTTCTTGTTATTTCTTCAATATCATTATATTCTGGATAATCTATATTAACTTCTATATTTGATAAAATATCCGCTAGAGCATTCTTTACTGGATATAATGTTTTTGATGCTTTACCTTTTAACGCATATAAACTTAACTTTCTTTGTTCATCAGTTTTTGAATCAATAAGACTTAATACTGATTCAGCTTGAACTAAATCTATTTTGTTGTTGTAATATGCTCTTGATGTAAATTCTCCTCTTTCAGCTAAACGAGCACCTTTAGAAATAAGTGTTTCAATTATTTTTGAAGCAATTAACATCGATCCATGACATGATATTTCAACAACATCTTCACCAGTATATGATTTAGGTCCTACATAAATAGTTAATACAATATCATCAATTTCGTTTTTATCTTCGTCAAGAAATGTTCCAAATGTTACATTTCTTTTTTCAAAATTAATTACTTTTGAAAAGCATGATGAAATAATATCAAATGTTCTATCACCTGACATTCTAATAACCGCGATAGCTCCTTTCATAGGAGGAGTAATTAAGCTAACAATCGTTTCCATATATATTCCTATCTTTCTACTTAATTTTAATATTATAGTTAATAAAAAAGAAGACATTGCATTGATTTTGCTAATTTGTCTTCTTGTTTTTTTACTTATTCAACGTAAATAATATTAATTTGTCTTTCTTTTCCAAATCCTGATGATTCTGTTTTAATATGAGGCATTCCCGCTAGAGCATTATGGATTGCTCTTCTTTCATCAGCAGGCATTGGATCTAAAATTGCATCAACTTTACTTTTTTGAACTTCGTGAGCAATTCTTTTTGCAATAGAAGTGATTTTAGCATATTTTTCTTCCTTATAATCAGAAACATTTAATAAAATTCTATAACGTTTATGAAATTTATTACTAACCGCTAATCTTACTAATTCGTTGAGTGCTTGAAGACTTCTTCCATTTTTTCCAATAATAATTGGATTTCTGTCACTTTCAATTTTTAAATTAATAATATCATCTTTTAATGTTGGATTGACTCTTGCATCAAATCCTAATGCATTAATACCATCTATAACATAATTTCTAGCAAACTCAATAACGTCAACGATTGTATATACTTCTATATCAATATGATTATCATCTTGTCCAACAACATAATATGTTAATTCTTCAACAGGTGTGTATTCTGCTTCAGAAGCAATTTTTAATACTTCTTCTAAATTATTACCACTATAAAGCATACCTTTTTCTCCTTACTTCTTAGTTTTATATTTTGCATATTGCGATTTTGATCTATTTGATTTACTTATTGCTCTAATAATTAATGATTGAGCTAATGAGATAATCGCAGAAATAAACCAATATATTGCCATACCTACTGGAAGAGTGAAACCCATGAATATAATCATAATCATCATAACATTACTTACCATATTCATTTGTTTATTTGTTTGATCTTGAGCAGGATTCTTTCCTAATTTAACACTATTTTTTTGTTCTTTCTTTTGAATCCACATAGGTAACTTAGCAGAAAGAATTTGAGCAGCAGACATTAATACAAATAGAATAATCGCGGTAATATTAACATGAATTCCATTTGAGAAATTAAACATAACCGTATTCATACCTTCGCTAAGCTTTAATGCCCATAAATCACCACCATTAGCGAATAATGTATCAACTCTTAAAATTGCAGAGCCAGACATAGCACCCCAAACTGCGATAAAGATAGGGAATTGGAATATCATAACAATTAATGATGAGAAAGGATTGATCTTATATTTTTTGTATAGATCTGCTTGAGCTTGTGCAAGCATTCTCTTTTGATATTCATCAGTATTCGAATTTGGATATTTTGCTTGAAGAGCATTCAATTCAGGTTGTAATTCTTGCATTCTAGTTTGAGCAATTGATGACTTAAATGAGATAGCAAGTAAGAATAATCTAACAATAACAGTAACTATCAAAATTGATAAAATTGATCCCCAAGCTCCCATATTAAATAAATTATAGAAACTATGAATCATCCACGCTATTGGATATTCAAGAAGTCCTTCAATTATACCAAGATTAAATGCATCGCCCCATGATTTTGCTTCATAATAGATACCATCATATAATCCTTCAGAAGGAGTGATACATGCATTTGTAGAAGCAATCAAGCTATTCATTTGAGTTTTATATTCACTAATAAATACATTTGTTGGTAAATCGCTAATTGTAATCGTAACATTTCTTACTTCATTATTTACTACAACATTAGTTTGATAACTATCATTTTTATGAACTTCATTTCTAATTTCTTTTGTCCATTCTTCGAAGTTATACCATAACTCCGCTGTTGCATTACCATCTGTTTGTTTATATCCTGAAAATTTGATATTTGCATAATACGATGATTCATTAAAACTAATATTTTCGTTATCAGCATTTTTACCTTTAGCATTTATCAATTCTTCTACACTATATTCTGATAGTTTTTTATCACCAAAGGTTGGTTTATTGCTTTCACCTTCAAAATAATCACTATATTTAGTAGTTGCGGTTTCATATACCTTATATTCGATATAACCATTGAAATTATCAGATGGGCAAATAATTCCTTTTTCTTCAATATTTTTTAAAACATTTTCTTCTTGCTTACTAGAATAATATAGTAGCATATTAGCTTTATCAGATGTTGAACAGAAACTCTTAGTACAGCCTGCTAAAGCAAAAAGAGCAAATGCTAAAGAAAAATATTTAATTATTTTTTTCATTCATTTTCCTCCATGCGAGTTGAAACAAAGTATTTAACTCGTTTTTATTATTTGAAAATTCTTTTTCTAAAAATGGTTTTCTAACAATAATAACATAATCCAAATTAGCAAAATCATTTTCTTTTATCAGCATTTGTAGTATTCCTCTAACTCTTCTTCTTACAGTGGAACGGATAACCGCATTTCCGAGTTTTTTTGAAGCTGATATTCCAAATCGAGGATGATCGAATTCGTTTTTTATAAAATATAGGACATATGTCGAATTTATAACTTTCGATCCTTTAATTACTTTTTGAAATTCTTGTTTTGTCTTAACTCGAAGTTCTACCTTCATTTAAAACCTCCGTTTTTTAAAAAACACTAGGGTCATGGACACTAGTGTTAGTAACATTTCTTAAGCAGAAAGAGTTTTTCTTCCTTTTAAACGTCTTCTAGCTAAAACTTTACGTCCATTAGGTGTAGACATACGAGCTCTAAAGCCACAAACATTTTGATGTTTTCTTTTGCTTGGTTGATACGTTCTTTTCATTTAAAATACACCTCCGATTTTGATACAACATACGTGAAAATTATATATATAATTTATCATCTAGTCAAGAAATAAAGTGTAAAGATGGAAATTTTTGTTATAAGAGAATTTAACCTAGTTAATTACATAAAAATTTCTATTTTTTTCGACAATAATAAATTTTTTTAAACAATATGTTGAAACGTGCTTTTTTTGTGTTGATAAAATTAAAAAAATGGCTAAATTTGCGCAATACTTAATGTTTAAAAAATATTAAATTGTTGTTAATTTTCCACGAAATCCACAACAATTTTATCCACATAGTTATCCACTATATTTCAACATTTTAAAATTGTGGAAAACTTCGAAAACGCCCTACATTTAGTTATTTATTACAATATGTCATTGTGGAAAACTTATTTTTTTGAAATATTAGATTATTTTTTTCCACAATAATATGCTAGAATAATCTCGTGTCAGAAATATGACTATATAAAGGAGTATTAATCATGGTAAGTTCGTTAACACAACAAAAACAAATTTGGAATCAAGTTTTAGAAAGAATTAAAGAAAAATTAATTAACGATCAACATTTCTATGATTCATTCTTCGCAGATACTTCATTGTATTCAATTGATAATAATACTTTTATAATAGTTGTTAATTCTATAATGAGTAAATCATTTCTAGAACAAAAAAATCAAACTGGATATATACTATTAAAAAACGCGATTGATGAAGTTACAGAATCAAATTATGAATTAAAATTTATTACTGAATCTGAAAAAAATTCATATAATCAAAGTCAAATAGTATTGGAGAAAAAAGAAGCAAAAAAGTATTCTTTTTTCGCACATTGTATGTTAAATCCTAAATATAATTTTGATAATTTTGTTTCTGGTGAATGTAATAAAGAAGCTATACAAGCAGCTTTACTTGTGGTTACAAATCCAGGATATTCTTATAATCCACTTTTTGTTTATTCAAAACCTGGACTTGGTAAAACTCACTTATTACACGCTATTGGTAATTATTATCAAGAAAAGAATCCGACAAAAAAAGTATTATATATATCAACAGATGATTTTATTGATGAATTTGTTAAATATGTCCGTGGTGATCAAAATACAGACAGTTTAAAAGATTATTTTAAAACAATTGATTTACTATTAATTGATGATATTCAATCATTAAAAGATAAAAAATCAACAGGTGAAATGTTCTTTACAATATTCAATCAATTAATAAATTCAGGAAAACAAATAGTACTAACTTCAGATAGACATCCAAATGATTTACAAGGATTAGAGGATAGATTAGTTTCAAGATTTAATATGGGATTATCAGTTCAAATGCATTCTCCTGATACTGAAACATTAATGAAAATATTAGAAAAGAAAATTATTGCTAATCAATTAAATATAAATAATTTTACTTACGATGGTTTATTATTTTTAACACAAAATTTTTCAAAAAATGTTCGTGAACTCGAAGGTGCTTTAAATAGAGTTATATTTCATACAATTAATATGAAACATTTAGATAGAATTGATTTAGAAACTGTAAAAGAATCTGTTTCATCTATTTTAAAAACAAAAAAACATCAAGAATTAACTGAATCACATATTATTTCAACAGTTGCAGATTATTATAATATGACAGATTCTCAAATTACATCCAAAGTTAGAACTTCTCAAATTGCTCTAGCAAGAAGAATAGCAATGTATTTATGTAGAGAATTATTAAATACTCCATATCAAAAAATTGGTTCATTATTTGGTGGAAGAGATCACAGCACTGTTATATCATCGGTAATAAAAGTGGAAACAGAGTTGAAAACTGATGTACAATTAATGAGTGCTATTTCTAGCATTAAGAAAATGCTAAAAAAGTAGAAAATATATGTAGTTTTTTCACTTTTTATGGTATGATTTATGTAGTGAAATTTTTAAGAAAAAAATAAGTTTTCCACAATTTCCACAGCCCTTATTATTATTATAAAATATATTAAAAGGAGATTAATATTTATGAAAATTACTATCGATAGACTTCGTTTATTAAAAGTCTTAAATATTGTAGGTATTGCAATAGGACAAAAATCACCTACTCCAGCATATTTAAATTATAAATTTGAAATGAATGATGAATCATTATCTATAACAGGTTCTAATAATGATTTAACAATAGTTTCAATAATTCCTATTAAAGAAGATGATAAATATATTATTTCTTCATATGAAAAAGGCGCTACATTAATATCATCTAAATTCTTGTTAGAAATTATAAGAAAATTAGAAGGTAGTTATGTAACAATTGAAATAATTGATTCTGTATTATGTAAAATTAGTGATGAAAAATCTGATTTTAAATTAAATTCTATGAGAGTTGAAGATTATCCTGATTTAGATTTAGAGATTTCTGGTGATACAGTTACTTTTAATTCAAATGATTTCAAAAAAATCGTTTCTCAAACTGCTTTTGCTGCATCAACAAAAGAAGTTAGACCTGTATTAACTGCAATAAATGTTAAAGCTAATGATTGCTCAATGGAATTTGTTGCAACTGATTCATTTAGATTATCTAAAAAAATATATCAAACAAATGAACCACATAATTTTGAAGCTAATATTCCTACTAAAACAATGGTTGAAGTTGCTAAATTAGTTGAAGATGGAGATGTATCTATGACAATTTCTGAAAGAAAAATTGTCTTTACATATCAAAATACTAAAATTTATTCTAGATTAGTTAATGGTGATTTCCCTAAAACAAGTAGAATGATTCCTGATTCATATCCATATGTTTTACAAATAAGTTCAGAAAAATTTATTTCTGCGATATCACGTGTTTCATTACTAGCTATTGAAAGAGAAAATATTGTTAAATTATCATTAACAGAAAATGAAATTGAAATATCATCAAAATCCGATCAAATCGGTTCTGCAAATGAAAAGATTAATGATTTCCGTTATGCTGGAAATAGATTTGATATTTCATTTAATGTTAATTATGTTACAGACGCTATTAAAGCATGTCAATGTGATGATGTTATATTATCTTTTGCAGGTGAAATGTCTGCTTTTAGAGTAACATCTCCTAATTCTAATGATATCGTTCAAATAGTTACTCCTGTTCGTTCTTATTATTGATAAATGTTATTAAGGGTATTACTTATATAGTTTTATCCTTTTTTTATTATTAAAAACATGGAAGGAAAGTTTTAATGATTGATTTAACAAAATTAAATAATGAGCAAAAAGAAGCTGTTTTAGCAAGCGATCATTATATACGAGTCATCGCTTCACCTGGAAGTGGTAAAACAAGGACTTTAACGTATAGATATGCATATTTATTGGAAAATGTAAATATATCAAGTGATAATATTCTATGCATTACATATACAAATAAAGCCGCAAATGAAATGAAAAAAAGAATTATTAAACTAGTAAATAGCAATAATGATTTCCGTTATATATCTACAATACATTCATATTGTAATAAGTTTTTACATGAAAATATTGATAAAATAAATGCTAAAGTAAATAAAGAATATACAATATTTGATGATAATGCTGAAAGTATTTTATTAGAAAAAATATCTAAAAAAAACAATAAGAAAAGTCTTGATAAAGCAAGTGATTTAAAAAAAATTATTTCAAATTTAAAGCATCGTAATAAATCATATATTGAATATGTATTTGGTAAAATAGATCGGTTTTCATTTGGTAGAGGTTATAAATGGGCAGATGAGATATTAGAAATATGCAGAAATAATAATGCTTTATTTTTTGATGATCTAATTTTTGGAGCATTATATATATTAAATAATTATGAAAGTATTAGAATTCAAGAACAAAAAAAATTTAAATATGTTATGGTAGATGAATTTCAAGACACTACTCCAGAAACATATGAAATAATGAAAATTCTATCTTCTTATCATAAAAATTTATTTGTTGTTGGAGATCCTGATCAATCAATATATGAATTCATTGGTGCAAATCCGAAAATATTGCTTAAAGATTTAGAAAAAGATTTTCCAAAATTAAAAACAATAATAATGAATACAAATTATAGGTCTACGAATAGGATAATAAATTTATCAAATGAATTAATAAAAAATAATAAAAATAGAATTGAACAAAAAAAATCTGTTGGTTTCAGTAATATCGAAGGTGATAATGTTGTTTATCATAGTTTTTTTAATAAAAATGAACAGTATTATAATATTTGTAGAATAATAGAACATTTACATAATAATTTAAAATTTGATTACAAAGATATTTTTGTTATAGCAAGAAATAATTATTGTTTTTCTAATTTAAAAAAAGAACTGAACAAAAACAATATTCCTTTTGTTGATTCAAGAAGTTCTTCAAGTAAAAAAACAAATATAACTGAAAATGTTAATTTGATAGTTAATTATTTAACTTTTGCAATTAATCAAAATATGTTTACTTTGTATAACATTAACAATATAGAAAGTTTAGGTATAAACGAAAAAGAAATTGAAAAATATCTAAATGTGAATATTGATCCAATTGAATTTCTTAAAAGTCATAATAATAAAAAGATTGAGAGTTTTATATCAGCAAATGAAATAATAAAAAAAGTAATTTTATCAAAATCAAAAAAAGTATCAGAGATTATTCAAATTGTAATTAGTGAATATAAAATACTAGAAAGAAATTGTTTTAAAGATGAAGAATTTGAAGATAATAGTGAAATAAAAAGATTATCTACATTTATAGAAAACATCATTGATGAAGAACAATTAAATTCTACATACTCTATTCATGATTTTTTAGGGTCAGCCGTTTTAGATTTTTTAACTGAAAGTGATAGGAATAATGAAGAATGTGTTCATTTAATGACTGCACATGGATCAAAAGGTCTTGAAGCAGACAATATAATTATTTTTGATTATGAGCTTATTTCTTCCGATGATACTTTAGATGAAAGTGAAAGACGTTTGTCATATGTCGCTTTTACAAGAGCAAAAAAGAATTTGTTTATTTTATCAGGAAGACACAAAAATAATTCATCATTTGTTAAAGAATTTGAAAAATTATGTATAAATATCAATCAATATTTTGAAAATATAAAAATAATTGAAGATAATGAAATAGTTAATAAAATCTCTGAAGGATTAAACGAAGAAAAGAAAAAATATTTTGATATATTAACAAGTGGACAAAATGTATTTTTAACTGGAGAAGCTGGTACAGGTAAAACATTTTTGATTAATAAATATATTGATTATTTAAAAAAGACTAATAAAACATATTTAATATGCGCTCCAACAGGTATTGCCGCGGCAAATTATGATAGAGGTATTACTATCCACAAAGCTTTTAATATACCTATCATTCCAAGTATTATATCGTTAAAATTTCCAATTAATAAGGGTACGATAATAAATTTCGATACAATAATTATTGATGAAATATCAATGTGTAGAATAGATATATTTCATTACATAATGAGAGTGATTGAAGCATGTCAAAATGAAAGGAATAAACCAATACAAGTCATTGTCTGTGGAGATTTCTTTCAATTACCACCTGTTATGACGGAAGCAGAAAAAAGTATTCTAAAAAAGATTTTTTCAAATTTTGTAGATGGATTTGCTTTTGAATCAAATAAATGGGAAGAATTTAATTTTAATAAAATTATATTAAAAGACATATGTAGACAAAATAATATTGAATTCATTAATGCATTAAATAATGCTAGAAAAGGTATTAATATAGAAGATTCAATAGATTATATTAATAATAATTGTTCTAAAATACCACTTGAAAATGCTATTGAAATTCACGCGAAAAATAATACAGTTAACAATATTAACTTAAAAAATATTACAAATTTAATAACTAGAGAGCATATTTATAAAGCAAAGTATGATAAAGATACAATTATTTCTAATAATTTAAACATAGAAGATACAATTATTCTAAAACCAGGATGTAGAGTAATGATGCTTTGTAATGATAGTAATTTAAGATATCAAAATGGTAGTTTAGGAACTGTTGTTACATGTGGTAATAATTACATCGATGTATTTATTGATAAACAAAATGAAATTGTAAGAATATATGAAAACCCGTTTACATATGTTGATGAACCGATTTTAAATGAAAATGGAACAATAACTCAAAATAAAATAGGTGTAATTATACAAATTCCTGTAAAACTTGCGTATGCAATTACTATTCATAAAAGTCAAGGACAAACTTTTGAAAGAGCTAATTTAGATCCATGTGGATGGGAGAGTGGACAAATTTATGTTGCTTTATCAAGAATAACAGATGTTAAAAATTTATATCTGTATAATAAATTAGATAAAGATAGTTTAAAAGTTTCAAAAAGTGTTATTGAATTTTATGAAAAATTATAGAAAAACAATGTTTTTATGATGATGCTAATTAGTATATAAAATACTATTTTGTTTTTGCATATAAAAGATTTTCTAATAATTTAATAACTACATAATAATAATTATCTAATATTTCTTGAATTTCAATAAATCAACTTTATTTTATACGCTATTTTAATAATAATTTTGGTTAATAAAATTTTGATTCTTATATAACTAAAGTTATATAAATATTTGAATTTTTTTAACTTCTATGCTAAAATTAGATTAGTCAATTTTTTTGACATGGAGAGTATATGGAAAAAATTAAAATTACAACTGAATATATCACTCTTGGTCAATTTTTAAAACTTGCTGATTTCATTTCTACAGGTGGAGAAGCAAAGTATTTTCTTTCGACAGATGTTAATATTTTAATTAACAATGAGATTGATAAAAGAAGAGGTAGAAAAATAAGACCTGGTGATATTGTTAAAATTGATAATCGTGAATTTATAATTGAGTAGTTTATGTTTATAAAATTACTAAAATTAAAAAATTTCAGAAATTATGAAGAATTAAATATTTGTTTTGATAAAGGAATTAATTTTTTATCAGGATTAAATGGTGAAGGAAAAACCAATATTCTGGAAGCAATATCTTTATTGTCACTTGGAAAGTCGTTTGTTACTTCTAATGAAAAAGAATGTGTAAGAATAAATAAAAAATTTTCAAAAATTAATTCTATTATCGAAAGAAAAAATAATTTAGAAATAGAAATTGTTATTTCTGAACAAGGAAAAAAGATTTTAATTAATAATAATGAAATTAAAAGATTATCAGAAATGTCAGGGAATGTATATGTAATAACTTTTTCTCCTAAAGATGTTAGTTTCTATAAAGAAAGTTCTGTAAGAAGAAGAAAGTTTATTGATAGTTCTCTTTCTATGTTATCTCCTGCTTATTTATCTTGTATAAGTATATATAAAAAATTAATTAAAGAAAGAAATTCTTTATTAAAACAAGATGTTGATTTCACTTTATTAAAGGTTATTGATGAACAATTAGCGCCTTTAGAATTTGAAATTATAAAAATGAGATATAAGTTTATTAATGAATTAAATAACTCTATAAAAAAACTATATGAGAAATTTAATATTAATAATACTGAAGTAAATTTATCTTATTTAAGTACAGTTCCTTATGATGTAAATAAAGAAAAATGTATAAAAAATATTCTTCAACAATTAGAAGAAAGTTATTCTACTGATTTATCTAGAAAAAACACTTCTAAAGGTATACATCATGAAGACGTAGAATTTTTTTATAAAGGAACTAATATAGCTCTTACTGGTTCACAAGGGCAAAATAGAATAGCAACTTTAATTTTAAAAATCGCTTTAGCGGATTTGATTAAAGAAAAATTTTTAGAAGAACCAATTTTATTACTAGATGATGTTTTATCTGAACTTGATGAAAATCATCAAAGATTATTAGGAAGTGTTTTGAAAGACTATTCACAGTCTTTCATTACTGGAACAGAAATCCCTGCAACAATAGATGTTGACACTGAATTTATTGTTTCGAATCATTCTATTAGGAGGAACGAAAAATGGATGAAAAAGAAGTTTTAGAAAAAGAAACGCAAAATCTAATTCCTGAAGAAGAAAAAGCTGATGCTGAATATACTGAAAAGAATATTCAAGTACTTGAAGGATTAGAAGCTGTTAGAAAAAGACCTGGTATGTATATTGGTACTACATCATTTGATGGTCTTCATCATTGTGTATGGGAAATTGTTGATAACGCGATTGATGAAGCTTTGGCGGGTTATTGTGATACAATACACGTAATTATTAATGAAGATGGTTCATGTACTGTAAAAGATAATGGACGTGGTATTCCAGTTGGTGTTGTAGAAAAAACAGGTAAAAGTGCGGTTGAAACAGTATATACAGTTCTTCACGCAGGTGGTAAATTTGGTGAAGGTGGAGGATACAAAGTATCTGGTGGACTTCATGGCGTTGGTGCATCTGTTGTTAATGCGTTATCAACATGGGTAGAAGTTGAAGTTCATAAAGAAGGTGGTATCCACGTAATAAGATTTGAAAATGGTGGAAATGTCGCTATACCATTAAAAAGAATAGGTGATACTGATACAACAGGAACAATCGTTACTTTTCAACCAGATCCAACTATATTCCAAGATACAGTAACTTTTAACTATAATACTATTAGAGATAGAATTCGCCAAATGGCTTTCTTAAATAAAGGTGTTAGAATTATTACTGAAGACCATAGAAAAGTTATGAGTGTTCAAGAAGGTGTTTTACCTGGCTCTAAAGATGAATTCTGCTATAAAGGTGGAGTTAAAGAATATGTTCAATATCTTAATAAAAATAAAATTGCTATGAGTGAAGAGGTAATTTATTGTGAAGGTAAAGAACAAGATGTTGTTGTTGAAATAGCTTTACAATATAACGATACATATACCGCGAATATTTATTCATTCTGTAATAATATTCGTACTGCAGATGGAGGAACTCATGAAGAAGGATTCCGTATGGCTTTAACAAGAGTTCTTAATGCATATGCTAAAAATAATAAATTTTTAAAAGAAAATGATGATAATTATACACAAGATGATACTCTTGAAGGAATAACTGCGATTATATCTATTAAACACCCTAATCCTCAATATGAAGGACAAACAAAAGGTAAGTTAGGTAATTCAGAAGTTAGAAAAATCGTATCGAGTGTATTCTCTAGTCAATTAGATAGATTCTTACAAGAAAATCCAAATGTAGCAAAATTAATTATGAATAAAATTAATTTAGCTTCAAATGCAAGACTTGCCGCTAAAAAGGCACGTGAAACAGTTAGAAAAGGCTCTGGATTAGAACTTACTTCTTTGCCTGGTAAATTAGCGGACTGTGCTTCTACAGATCCAACAAAATGTGAACTTTACATTGTTGAGGGAGATTCAGCAGGTGGTTCTGCAAAAAATGGTAGAGATAGAGAAACACAAGCGATTTTACCATTGAGGGGTAAAATATTAAACGTTGAAAAGGCTCAAATGAAAAGAGTATTTGAAAACGCTGAAATCGGTAATATGATTATTGCTATCGGCGGTGGATATGAAAAAAATGGTGAACATTTTGATATTACAAAGATCCGTTATCATAAAGTAGTAATTATGACCGATGCTGATGTTGATGGATCACATATTAGAATTTTGTTATTAACATTCTTCTATCGATATATGAGACCACTCATTGAAAATGGATTTGTTTATATAGCTCAACCACCACTTTATAAAGCAAGTAGAGGTAACAGAGATTATTACTGTTATAATGATGAACAACTTGAAGCTTTAAAGAAAAAATTAGGACCTCAAATTGCATCTAGATTAAAAATACAACGTTATAAAGGTCTTGGTGAAATGGATGCAGAACAATTATGGGAAACAACAATGGATCCTGAACAAAGAAAAATGATAAGAGTAAAAATGTCTGACGCGATTGAAGCTGATCAAATATTTGATGAATTAATGGGCGAAAGAGTTGAACCAAGAAAAGATTTTATTAGGGAAAATGCAAAGTTCGTTAAGAACTTAGATATTTAATAGGAGGTGCAAGAAATGGCTGACGAATTAGAATTTAATGAAGAATTAGATGAATTAGATGAAGAAATAAACGACGAAGAAAATTCTGAAATTGAAGAAATTGAATCAGGAATTGTTCCTCAATTAACTGAACAAGATATGGTTCAAGAAATTAAAGATTCATTCTTAGCATATGCTATGTCTGTAATTGTATCTCGTGCGCTTCCAGATGTTAGAGATGGATTAAAACCAGTTCATAGAAGAATCGTATTTGGTATGAATGAAGGTGGTAGTCAACATGATAAACCATTTAAAAAATGTGCTCGTATTGTTGGTGATGTTATGGGTAAATATCACCCTCATGGTGATGCAGCAATTTATGGTGCGCTTGTTAGACTTGCTCAACCTTTCTCAATTCGTTATACGTTAGTAGATGGACATGGTAACTTTGGCTCTATCGATGGTGATGGAGCTGCGGCAATGAGATATACAGAAGCAAGAATGTCAAAAATTGCTTCTGAAATGGTTAGAGATATTAACAAAGATACAGTTGATTTTATGGATAACTATGATGGACTTGAACAAGAACCAGTTGTTCTTCCTTCTAGATTTCCTAATTTCTTAGTAAATGGTTCTTCAGGTATTGCGGTAGGTATGGCAACTAATGTACCACCTCATAATCTTGTAGAAGCAATAAATGCTTGTCAAGCAATAGCAAGAAACCCTGAATTAACGCCGACAGAAATTATGGATAATTATTTATTCGGTCCTGATTTTCCAACAGGTGGTATTATATTAGGCAAATCAGGAATAAGACAAGCATATGAAACAGGACAAGGATCTATTATTTTACGTTCTAAAACAGAAATAGAAGAAATGTCTAATGGCAAGAAAAGGATTATTGTTTCTGAAATACCATATCAAGTTAATAAAGCAAAAATGTGCGAAGATATTGGTAGATTAGCAAGAGAAAAAGTAATAGATGGAATAACCGCGGTTAGAGATGAATCTAATAAAAAAGGTATTAGAGTAGTTATTGAAATTAGAAAAGATTGTGTTGCAGAAGTTATATTAAATAAATTATTTAAAAATACTCAATTGCAAGTTTCATATGGAATTATAATGCTATCTCTTGTAGATGGAGAACCAAGAATTCTTCCAATAAATGAAGTATTAAGAAAATATGTTGAATTCCAATGTGAAGTTGTAGAAAGAAGAACAAGATTTGATTTAAAGAAAGATTCAGATAGGCTACATATACTTGAAGGATTATTAACTGCAATTGATAAAATAGATTTAGCTGTATCAATTATTCGTGCTTCAAAAACTAATGAAGAAGCAAGAAATAGATTAATAGAAACATTCCAAATAGATGATATTCAAGCAAAAGCGATACTTGATATGACTTTATCTAGACTTGTTGGATTAGAAAAAGAAAAGATTGAAAAAGAAGCTTCTGTTTTAAGAAGTAATATCGAATATTATCGTTCTATTTTATCAGACCATAGTCATGTTGTTGAAATTGTTATAAATGAATTAGAAGAAGTAAAAACAAAATATGGTGATGATAGAAGAACAAACATTTCTATGGCTGACGCATCAATTGATGATGAAGATTTAATTCCAGTAGAAGATATAGTTGTTACACTAACAAGAAATGGTTATATTAAAAGAGTTACATCAAATACATTTAAGACACAAAATAGAGGTGGTCGTGGTATCACTGGTATGAAAACACACGATGATGATTTTGTTGATCTTGTTTTAAATACATCAACACATATTGATTTATTATTCTTTTCTGATTTAGGAAAAGTATATAGATTAAGAGGATATCAAATACCTGAATTTGCTAGAACTGGTAAAGGAACACCTATTCAAAATTTAATAAATTTAGAAAAAGGTGAAAAAGTATTAGCTATTATCCCTGTTGATGAATATAAAGAAAATAATTATCTATTCTTTGCTACTAAAGATGGTACAGTTAAAAGAACATCTATATTAGAATTTGAGTCTATAAGACAAAATGGTAAAAAAGCAATAGTTTTAAGAGACGATGATTTTTTAATAGGTGTTAAAAAGACTAATGGCGATGCTTTAATTTGTATAGCTGCAGATAATGGAAAACAAGTTTGCTTTAAAGAAAGCGATGTACGTATAATGGGACGTAGTGCGACTGGTGTAAGAGGAATATCATTAAAAGATAATGAAAATGCTGTATCAATTACTACATCTCTTGAAGGTAAATATGTTTTATCTATAACAGAACATGGTTATGGTAAAATGACTCTTGGAGAAGATTATAGATTAACAAGTAGAGGTGCAAAAGGAGTATACAC
The DNA here is from genome assembly GCA_964456095.1 of uncultured Erysipelotrichaceae bacterium. Taxonomy (GTDB): domain Bacteria; phylum Bacillota_I; class Bacilli_A; order RFN20; family CAG-449; genus CANRPC01. Next base: position 38,683 of record CAYVZF010000001.1, on the reverse strand, counting down.
AATTAACGCTACAGAAAAAACTGGTAAGTTAATTGCAACAAAAGCTGTTAATGGCGATGAAGATATTTTAGTAATAACACGTGGAGGTGTAATTATTAGAACATCATTAAGTCAAGTAGCACGCACTGGTAGAAATACTCAAGGTGTTAAAATAATTCGTATAAATGATAAAGAAGCGGTTGCGTCTTTTGCGGTAGTTTCTCATGTCGAAGAGGAAGAAGAAGCATTAGAAGAAGTAATAAATAACGAAGAAAATAAATAAAAAATATTAATAAATATCGCTCAAAAAATATTTTGGGCGATATTTATATGATATGTGTTTAATAATTTAGTTAATTGATTATTGAAAAAATAATTAGTTTTTCATAGAATACAAGTAATCTAGTGATAGGGATAAGTATATTTAAATATTTTTTAGAGAGTTGATGGATGGTGCAAATCAATATTTATTTTTATAGAAATCAACCCTTGAAGATAAAGGGAAACCTTTCGTTTGCTGCGTTAAAGTAAAATAAGGTGGTGTTTAAACAAACACAAAATAGGTGGCACCGCGGAATACGTCACTTCCGTCCTATTAATTTAGGGCGTTTTTTATTGAAAGGAAGAGAATATGATTGATTTAAACTTAATTAGAAATGAAACAAAAAGAGTACATGATTCATTATTAAAAAAAGGATGGGATGTTGATTTTGCTCCTGTATTAGAAAAAATGGATAGAAGATTAGAATTAATCCAAAAAGTTGAAGGAGGAAAAGCAGAAGCAAATAAATTATCAAAATCAGTTCCTACTGTGAAAAAAGAAGGTGGAGATGTTAATGCAATTTTTACGCGTGTAAAAGAAATATCTAAAGAAAATGCCGAAGCAGAAGCTGAATTAAAAACAATTGAACAAGAAATTAATGATTTTGTTATGGCTTTACCTAATATGCCAGATGATGATTTATTAGGTGGAGGAAAAGAAAATAATAAAGTAATTAAAGTATATAAAGAAAAACCTGTATTTAATTTTAAACCTAAAGATCACGTTGAATTATGTGAATCATTAGGTCTTATTGATTATGAAAGAGGAGCTAAAATTTCTGGTAGGGGAACTTGGTGTTATACAGGACTAGGAGCTCAACTTGAATGGGCTATTTTAAATTTCTTTATTCAAGAACATTTACGTGATGGATATACATTTATTTTACCACCACATCTATTAAATTATGAATCTGGTTTAACTGCGGGACAATTTCCAAAATTTGAAAAAGATGTTTTCTGGTTAAAAGGCGAAGAACCTCGTAAATTTATGCTTCCAACCGCAGAAACCGCGCTTGTAAATTTACATAGAAATGAAATTCTTTCAGAAGATGAATTACCTAAAAAGTATTTTGCTTATACACCTTGCTATAGATGTGAAGCAGGTAGTTATAGAACAGAAGAAAGAGGTATGGTAAGAGGATATCAATTTAATAAAGTTGAAATGGTTCAATATACTACTGAAGAAGGTAGTGATAAAGCATTTGAAGAATTAGTAAATAAAGCTGAATCATTAGTTCAAAAATTAGGACTTCATTATCAATTATCTAAATTAGCCGCGGGAGATTGCTCTCATTCAATGGCAAGAACATATGATATTGAAGTATGGATTCCGTCAATGGGTATTTATAAAGAAGTATCTTCAGCTTCAAATGGTAGAGATTATCAAGCAAGAAGAGGTATGATTCGTTATAGAGACAAAGAAACTAAAAAGACAAAATTTGTTCATACATTAAATGCTTCAGGCTTAGCAACAAGTAGAATTTTTCCTGCTATTGTTGAACAATATCAACAAGAAGATGGAAGTGTAGTTATTCCAGAAGTATTAAGACCATTTATGGGTGGACTAGAAGTAATTAGACCTATAAAAAAATAAATTAGATAATTAAGCTGATTAAGAAAAAAAGTTGTTAAATTATACAAAATAACAACTTTTTATATTGAAAAAAAATAAAATAATGTATAATAAAAAAGCCATCTCGATTTAGAGAGGTGAACCAGGTCAGGATCGGAAGATAGCAGCCTTAAGCTTATCTCTAGGTGTGAGGTGGTTTTTATATTATTATGAATAAAGATGAAAAGTATATTAAATTAGCTTTATTAGAAGCAAAAAAAGCAGAAAAGAAAGACGAAGTACCAGTTGGTTGTGTACTTGTTTTAAATGATGTTGTTATAGCAAAGACACATAATTTAAGAGAATCAAAACATTCCGCTTTAGCGCATGCAGAAATACTTGCGATAAATAAAGCTTGTAAAAAATTAGAATCATGGAGATTAGAAAATATTGAAATGTATGTTACTCTTGAACCATGCCCTATGTGTGCGGGAGCAATTTTACAATCAAGAATTAAAAAAGTAGTTTTTGGTGCGTATGATAAAAAAGGTGGTGCACTTGGTTCCTCTTTTAATCTTTTTGAACAAAAGAATTTAAACCATCATCCTATAATTATAGGTGGTATTAATGAAGAAGAATGCTCAAAAGTATTAACAAATTATTTTAAAAATAAAAGAAAATGACATACTACTATTGGAGGTAAAGTATGTCATTTTTAAAAAAAATAATAGGATCTATCGCAGCGTTTGGTTTTATTTTTATATTATGTACAATCGCTTTTGTTGGGATTAGTGTTTTCGATAAATCAAATAATAATTCCTTATATGTAAAAGAAACATCAATGTATTTAAGTGATGAAATTGAAGAATCAATTTGGCATGAGGAAAACAATACAATATATTTAATGATAATGTTTAAAAATCCACATAATAATGAATATTATATTAATTACGCATATCACTATTACGATTTATATAACAAACCAGTTCATCTTATTATAGAAGATGAAAACGGCTCAAAAATAATAACTGTAAATAATAATGGAGAATCTAGTATTATTTAATTTTTAATACAAATCTTTATTTTCTAATAGATTTCTTACTATCATAAATACTTCTTCCATTTCATTTATAGAAACATATTCAAATCTTCCATGACAGTTATAATCGCCTACGCCAATGTTAGGACAAGGAAGTCCCATAAATGTTATTGTTGCTCCATCAGTTCCACCTCTTATAGGAGTAAATACAGGCTCAATATTTAGAGATAAGTATGCATTTTTAATTAATTCTACAGCTTTATTATCTTTATCAAAATAAGTTTTCATGTTTTTATAACTATTTTTAATATCTACTATGACTTTAGATGTTGGATATTTTTCTTGTATTTCATCTGCGATTGCTTTAATTTTCTTTATTTTTAAATCTAATTTATCTATATCATGATCACGTAAAATGTATTCTAAAACCGCTTTTTCTGTATCACCATTTAAATCTGTTAAGTGATAAAAACCTTCATACCCTTCTGTTTTTTCGGGTACTTCATCTTTTGGAAGTAAAAAGTTAAATTCACATGCTAAAGATAATGCATTTACCATTATTCCTTTGGCACTTCCTGGATGGACACCAACACCATTTATTGTTATTTTAGCAGATGCTGCATTAAAGTTTTCATAATTTACATCATTATATGAAGAACCATCTAAAGTGTATGCAATATCAGCATCCATTTTTGTTGTGCTAAAATATTTTGCACCTTGACCAATTTCTTCATCTGGAGTAAAGCATATTCTGATAGGAGCGTGCTTTATAGAAGGGTTATTTATATAAAATTCTAATAATTCCATTATTATAGCTACTCCTGCTTTATCGTCACCACCTAAAAGATGATCACCATCGGTAACAATTAAATCGTGTCCAATATGTTTTTTTAATGATGGGAATTTATTTGTATCTAAAAAGTAATTATTATTTAAATCGATTCTTTCCCCTTTATAATTTTTAATAATTCTTGCATCATAATTACCACCTTTTAAAGATGGTGAAGTATCCATGTGAGCGATTAGTCCTATTTTTGGTAGAGAATTATCTCCTTCAATTCTTGCATATATGTAGCCATATTCATCTTGATATGCATTATTTATTCCATAACTATGTAATTCTTGTACTAATGTTTTTCCAAATTCTAGTTGAGATTCTGTTGATGGAAATGATGAAGACTTTTCATCGCTCATTGTGTCAATTTTAATATATTTGATAAATTTATTTTTAATGCTCATAGTATTAATCCTCCAATGTATTTATTAAAACAAATAGTTATTAAATAAATAAGATTTATTTGGTTTAATAACATCATATATAGTATAATTTTTATTGAGGTTTTTTAAAATGAAAAAGAGAAATTTATGTTTAATTGCTATGACTTTTATGCTAATTGGATGCGATATTACGGTTTCTAGTAATGATAATCTGTCTTCTTATGCTGATAGTGTAGAAAGTGAAAATAGTGTTATTAATAGTACAAATAGTGATGAAAATGTTATCTCATCTGAAATGGAATCTGATATTAGTAGTGATGAATTAATCTCATCAAGTGAATCTTCTATTGTTTCATCAGAAAATAAAGTTAGTGTTGATAAAGCGTTTACTAAATATGGTACAGTTGCAGAAGGTATATATGGTGAATGGCTTGATTCAAATGCAAGTAAGGCAACAGTATCTTATAAATTAGTAGGAACGTCTAAATATATAAGTATTGATAAAGAACTTGTAAGAAATTTATCTTCAGATAATAAAACAGCTAGATTTGATATTTTAGGTATAGCATCGGGATTATATGATGTTAAAGTAACAACGTCCTCAAATAGCGTTATAGAAATGCATAATGTTAGTGTTGCAAGTTATGATAGATCTGGATATGCACACTTTAATAATTCTAAAGGTGTTGGAGCATATAACAATGATGGTACACCTAAATCTAATGCAGATATTATTTATGTAACTGACAAAACAAAAAATACAGTTACATATAATGGTAAGACAGGAATAGTTAATATTTTAAATGGTGTTAAATCAAAAACATTAATTATTAGAATAATAGGTAGAATTTCTACTAGAAGCTATGATCAAGATAAAAAGACATATACTAGAGATGATGCATTAGGTATTACTGATATAAATAATTTATCTAATAAAGATGATGGTGATAATTCTTATTGGAATATGTGTTTTTTCTCTAATTCAACTGGTGGTCTTACTATTGAAGGTGTAGGAGAAGATGCAGAAATATTCCAATGGGGTATGTCAATTAAAAATAGTAAATATGTTGAAGTAAGAAACTTAACATTTACTGATTATCCAGAAGATGCATGTGCGATTGAAGGATCATCATTTGATAAAAGCAGCGATACACAAGGTACCCAATATATTTGGATTCATAACAATGTATTTAATGCTGGTAAAAATTATTTAGATAGAACTCCTGAACAAGATAAAGGAAATGGTGATGGTGCAACAGATATGAAACAATGTTCAAATGTTACTATTTCATATAATAATTATAATAATTGTCATAAAACAGGTCTTGTTGGTGGAGGAGATTCTCAATTATCAAATAAAATAACTTTCCATCATAATTATTATAATGGTTGTAAATCTCGTTTACCTTTAGGTAGACAAGCAAATATGCATATGTATAATAATTACTATTATAAAATATCAGGTACCGCGATGTCGATAAGAGCAAACGCATATGTTCTTTCTGAATATAATTATTTTGAAAGTACTTCCAATCCAATAGTTACTCAATCTAATGCAGTTGTTAAGTCATTTAATAATAAATTTAAATATTGTTCTGGGACCAACAATGGTACAGAAGTAACTGATAGAACAAAAAATGTTTCAAACTCAAATTCATTTAATACAAAATTTGATACAGATTCATCATATTTCTATTATGATTCAGTTAATAAAGTAACAGATGTTACTTACCTTACTTCTGCAGAACAAGCTAAAATTGACTGCGTAAAATATGCTGGCATATGTAAAAATAGTCCTTTATCAGTTAGCACATCAAAAGATGATAATGAATTAAATAGCTCGATAAATAGTAGTGAAAATTATAGTGAATATATTTCATCAGAAAGCAAAAATAGCGAAACTAGTAATGTTGGTGATACGATTTTATTTAATGCCGCGGATTTACAAGTTGAAAGTGAAATTAGTTCAAATATAAAACATGGTATTTTTGAAATAACTGCGACAAGCGAGAAAACAATTAGTATTAAAGAAGATGATAGTTTTAAATCATTTGACTCATCTTATACGCAAGTAGTTGATTTAGGTGGTGCAGGAAATGAAAGTAGTCGTTCAATTAAATTTACTTTAACTAAGTCTGCGAAAGTATATATTTATGCAAAAAGTAATAATACTTCTGATGAAAGAACGATAGTTATTAAAGGTTCTAGTGAATATTCATTTGATCCGATTACAAAACAAACTGAACTAAAAACATCTTTAGATGCTGGCTCATATTATGTATGTAGCTCAAGTAAAGGAATGTCTATTGCGGCGATTAAAATAGTATATTAATAAAAAAATCATATTAAGTAGAGTCTTCTACAAAATATGATTTTTTTAACATTTAGCAAAATCTTTTAAAATTCCTGTATAAATGATTTTAGAATTTGGAATTTTTAAAAAATCAATTGGTTGAGTGATATTACCAAAGAAATCATCTGGTACAACATCACCATCTAAAACGATTTCTCTTACAAATTCAGAACAATAATAATAGTTTTTCCTTGTTAGTTTTTTTCCAAACCATGCAACAAATAAGCCTTTATAATTGTAATGGTATTGGCTGTTGTTTTCATTCATACTATGTAATTTTTCTTTTATATAATTATATTTTTCTTCATCTATTTCAAATTCTATAATTTTAGAAATTGTTTTTTTAAATCTTTTGAAAGTGCCGAACTTTGGCGATTCTCTAACAAATCCACCCCAAAAAGGATTATAAGCTTGCTTTCTACCAAATGAATACATTTCATTAAGATTTTCATCTAGTGCGATTGAAGCGTGATTGTATTTGTTATGAGTGATACATTTTAATATTCTCGATAATATTGTTCCTGTTTGAGTAACGACAACATATATTTTCTTTTTGTTTTGTTTTTTCATTTTCACCACTACTTTTTAATAGGTATTAAAATAATTCTTTTTCCTATCTAAAATAAATTATACAAAATTGTATCTTTTGTCAATGTTTTAATTATGTTTTAATTTTTTATTGCGCAATTTATAATTTTATATTTTCTTTTTTTGGTAAAAAATACCACATTTTCCCTAAAAATATATATTTAATAAAATATTAGAAAATACGAGTATTTAGGCTTTTTTAATAAATTATTGATTTAAAAACATCCATTATTCTTCCAAAAAAATGAATTCTTATTTGCAATAATATAGCAATTAACCTTTTATACTTTTTATTGACACATGTTTTCCATGAAATGCTATACCGATTTTAATTGTTTCATTAACTCCATCTTTTTTCATTTGTGCATCATAATGGTTTGTTTCTATTTGATTAAGAGCAATATTTGCTAGAGATTTTAATTCTTTAATATTTTTTGCTTTTTTTAATTCAAATATAAAACCAGGATTACTTTTGTTTTCTGGATATAACTGTATGTCAAAACGACCATCTCCTGATTCTTGATTAGATCTTACGTGATATTTATTACTTAAAATTGCACATAATCCTAACATCATTCCATGATAAAAACTTTCATTTGAACCATCATGATAAGAAATTGATTCAATCATAAATTGCTCTAAAAGATTTTGAAGTTTATTTATATCTTTTTGAAATATAGCTTGTTGAATTAAAATAGCAATATTTGTTTTTCCTGTTTTTTTAAGTACTTCTTTTTCATAAACAAATTTAATTTCTTTGTTTGGAATAGTTACATCGCACATATAGTTTCCATCGTCTTGAGGATAAGTTTTGTCTATTTTCAAATAACCCGCAACTAATAAAAAACTATAAATGCTGTGCGCACTAGTAATAACTTCCGGATAAATAACATTTGTATCAATATATGTTGTTATTTTTTCTCCTATTAATAGTTTTTGTAGATTAATAATTGTTTCATCTGATGATGTTGATATTATTTCTCCAATAATATCGTTGCTACCTGTAGAAAACCAAAATGCTTTTGGGAAACAATTGTTAGAAATATAATTAATTACTGACCACGGATTAAATATTTCTGTATTCCCAAAAATATATCCATCATACCACGAACATATTTCTTGGTATTTATTTTTAACATCATAGTATTCTAGCATTTTAATAACTTCTTCTTTTGTAAAGCCAAAATACTCACTATAATTTTCGTCAAGAATAGAATTTATTTTTAAATTATTTAATCCACTGAAAATACTTTCTTTTGCAACCTTTAAAATGCCTGTTAAAAAGCCGAATGCTAAATACGTATTATCTTTTAGACCACCTGAAAAGAAGTTTCTCATAAAATCAATAGTTTTGTCATAGAAACCAGATACATAACCTTGTTCAATAGGTATATCATATTCATCGATAATAATTATACAGTCTTTACCATAATGTTTATAAAGTAGCAAGGAAAGAATTTGTAAAGCCATTTGATAATCGACTTCTGTAGCGTTATTCCTAGATAAATTAATATATTGTTCTTTTTCATATTCATTTAGTTTTGAACTTGTTTCAAGTTCGTTATGACGTAAAAATTCTAATGCTATTAATTTACATATTTTATTATAGGTTTCTTCCCAATTCTTGCATTTGATATCTTTAAAAGTTAAAAATATGACTGGGTATTGTCCTTGATGTAAAGTGTATTTTATTCCACATGACCAAATGAATTTATCTTTAAAATAGATTGATGTATCTTCATTTGTTTTTTCAAAAAAAACTCTAAGCATATCCATTGTTAAAGTTTTGCCAAAGCGTCGTGGTCTTGTAAATAATGATACTTGAGGTTTACTATCTAAAAAATCACGAATTAATAATGTTTTATCAACATAATAGTATTCTGATGTTGCTTTTTTAAAATCAGAGATGCCGATAGGTAAAGGTTTTTTCTTTTTTTGATGAGTTGATGAATAATTAAAATCATCAGGAATCATCCAAGATTTCCCTTCTTTTTTTGCACCTCTTATTTTATTTGTTTTACATAATTGTTGAATTCTTCTTAGTGAAACGCCATATCTATTAGATGCTTCTTGACAAGTAATATAAGTCATTTTTTCCTCCACGTGATTACATTTATAATATATCATCAAGTTGCGAAATAATTCAAATATATTTCGTTATAATTTCGTTATCGGTACTAGAATATAATGGATCAATTGCTTTTTTTTGCAAAAAAAATACCACATTTTCCCTAAAATTATAAATTTAATAAAATATTAGAAAATACGGATATTTAGGCTTTTTTTATAAATTATTGATTTAAAAACATCCATTATTCTTCCAAAAAAAGAATAAATTATAAGTAGAAAACGAATTAAAATATTTCGTTATAAATATAAAAAGATAATGAAATAAAATAATTAATAAAAGAATAGTTTTTAATTATGAAAAACTAATATGATGATAATAGATTAAAATAAAATATTAAATAAAAAAATACCACATTTTCCTTTAAAATGTTTTTTTTATAAAATAAGAAAAACGCGAATGTTTAGCGGGTTTTAATTGTTTTTTAACAAGAAAAAATTAATTATTCTTCTAAATAATTAATAAGAAAAACATTGAAATAAATATTTTAAAAAACAATAAGTTAAATTTAATTAAAGCTGATAATGTGAAAAAATAATTAGTTATTTTGTTGACTAATTTTATTGGAAGCGCTAACATTTAATTGTAAACATGAACGTCGTTCGTATATGCGAACAAAGTGAGTGTTTACATGGGAGGTTTTAATGAAAAAAAGAAATATTTGCCTTTTTGTAGGCTTTTTAGCGTTTTGTATAGGAATCGGTATTAATTATAATGATAAAAGAATATTCGATGGTGACGAAACAATTTATAATTTTGATGATATAAATAAACAAGCAAAGTTAGATACTTCAATTATTTCTAATGAATGGAACAGTAGAATGTTTGGTAGGTTCCAAAGTAATAGTACAAATTTTGCTTTTAATGTTGATGAGAATACAAATGGTGTTGAATTGAAAGTTGGTGATAATGTAGATAATAATAATTTTCCTAAATTAGTTTCAAATTCTGAATCACTTTTATATTATTATCAAGAGATTAATGCTTCGGATTCTTTTGAATTAACTGCAACAATGACTGTTAATGATTGCTATTTTGAAAATTTGGCAAGTTCTCAAACATCCGCAATTTCTAATTTTGCAACTGGGTTAATGGTTAGAGATGATATTTGTTTAGAAGCTGAAGCAACGACATCTTCAAAAAAAACAGGAAGTAATATATATTATCCTTACCAAGATGCTGATTATATGGTTGGGACTAGTAGTGATGGTACTAAAACATACAACAGTTATAGATCCAATTATCTTGCATTAGGTAATTTTGGCTTCCCTTATAAAGATAATACTACTGGTATTGCATGGGTTCGTGATGGATTATATACTGATGCGAATAGAAAGAAAAAAACATCGGATTTCATTCCTGCTGATTTTGATGTTGAAAAAGATGAAGATGGTAATATAACCAATAATCCGGATGATACTAATGAAATTCTTGAAAATGTTAAATTAAGTATGTCTAAAAATGGTAATAAATATTCTATGAAATATGTTTATAATTATGTTTCTGATGGTGAAGAAAAAACTTATAGTTTGTCTTATAGCTATACAATGACTAGTTTTACTAGCAAAAATTTATATGTTGGTTTATTCTTGTCAGGACCTATGAAGGTTACATTTAAAGATATTTCATTTAAAATAGTCAAAGATGAAGTTAAAGAAGAAGCTGGCGCTAGTTCATACGTAGGATATCAACTAGGTGATACACATGATTTAATACGTTTTATTGGTAAAGTATATGTTGGTTCAACTGATGAAGAATTTGCATCTTTTATAGAACAATATAGAGCTCTTGAATTTACTATTTATGCACAAATTGATGGTGCAAATAAGTATGCAAAATTAGAAACAACAGGATTAATGACTAGTATTAATAATGGTGAGTCGGTAATAGAGGCTGATGAAGGATGGTATTTCTTTGGAGTAATAATTAAAGGAATACCAGAAGATACTAATTTTAAAGTATTTAAAGTTGAAACTGCTGTTTTATAGAGCTACTAAGGAGAATTGATTAATATGAAAAAATACAATAAACCAGAATTAAAAATTGAAAATATTAATTTAGAAGACATTCTTACTATTTCATTAACAAAATCATTTAAAGAAATGGATTATAATGACTTTAATTGGAATGACTGGGAATAAATAGGAGAAAATAAATGAAAAAAATTTTAAAAATATTGCCACTTGCAAGCATATTATTGTTTTCGTGTGGTGGTGAAGTAAATAGCTCTGATATTGATTCGTTGTCTAATAGTAAATCAGAAGATATTTCTTCTAGTAGTGAAGTTAGCAGTTCTGAATTAGAAAGTTCTAGTGAAAATGAAATCAGTAGTTCTATTAGTAACTCTATTGAATCATCTGCTATAAGTGTAGGTGAATCTTCTGATATGTCATCTTTGGAAAGTTCTTCTAGTGAAGAAACATCTTCAAAAGAAGAATCTTCTAATGAACAAAAAGATTCAACTACTTTATATATGATTGGTGATTCAACATGCGCATCGTATGATTTTACTAAATCAAATACAAGTTATTATTATCAAATACAAGGATTTGGTAAAACGATAGGTGATTATTTTGATGAATCTTGTAATGTTGTTAATTTAGGTGTTGGTGGATCTTCATCAAAAAGCTTCGCGGTATTAGAAAAATCGATTAAGAATTACAATACATTTAAAGATAATATCAAAGAAGGCGATTATGTTATTATTACTTTTGGACATAATGACGAAAAGAAGACTGATGTTGGTACTTTAGCAGATGGTAGTAAAGATACTGAAGGTTCATTTAAATATTATTTATATAATAATTTTATTAAAGTAGCTTTAGAAGCTGGTGCTACACCAATTTTAGGAACACCAATAGCTAGATATGATTCAAAAGGTAATTATGATATTACTAGTAAATATATGCATAATATGAGTGAGGATGCAACTTTTTATGCTGGTAATTATGCTCAAACTATTCGTGATTTAGCTTTAGAAGAAGGATTGACCTTAATTGATACTACTAACTTAACAGGAAATGCATTAAGAAAACTAACACCTGAAGAAGCTAAAAATTGGTATGGTCAACCGGCAAAAAATGATTATGACGCTACACATGTTAATGCTTACGGTGCTCAAATGATTGGATATATGATGGCTAAAACTCTTCAATATTCTGATAATAAATTAGGAACATATGTAAAAGATAATATTGTAGAACCTACAAAAGAAGAGTATTTAATACCTAATCCAAATTATGTTGAAGAAGAATTTGCTTCTCCTGGAGAAGGTTCTTGGTCAAAAAAATGGAATACAACAAATGGATGGCAAGGTTCTGCATTTGGTAAAGTAAATACAAAAGCTAATTTTAATATCAATGATTATACTATTTTAGAAAATGCAGATGGAACAGTTACATTAGGTGAAAATGGTAATAATCCAACAAAATTAAATCAAAGTGCTGATTCATTTGTAATGTATTTTAAACAAGTTGATAAAAATGCAACATTTACTTTAGAAGCAACTGCAAAAATAGATTCTATTAATGATAATAATACAAAACTAAATGCAAGTGCGATTGGATTGATGGTTCGTGATGACATGTATATTGATAAATATGTTGATGGATTAGCGTCAAACTATGCCGCGACAGGATGGTTTGGACTTCCATTTAAAGATACACCATATACATATCATGCATGGCATAGAGATAATACTACTGAAATATCTAAATCTAAAACAGCTAAAAACTCAATTGAACCTAAAGCAGGAGATACTATTGATTTAAAGATTGTTAAAAATGATACATCAATTATGACTTATTATAAGTTATCAACAATGAGTGATTATGTTCTAGGAGAGAGTTTTGATACTGATTTATCATTAACAGAAGTTGATAATAAATATGTATATGTTGGTTTATTTACTGTTGGATCAGTATATGCAACTTTTAGTAATATTAATTTTTCATCTACAGTTGTTGATTAGTAAAGCAAGGAGTTAAATTCGTGAAAAAAAGATTAATTGTACCAATTAGTTTATTATTGTTATTTTCGTGCAATACAAATGATTCTAGCTTATCTAGTAGTGATTATGTTAGTTCACAAGATAGAACAGAAACTAAATTGAGATATAAAAATATAGCTATATCTGAATCATCTGTTTTACAAGGCGCAGTGGATATATTTATTGAATCATTAGATTCTGATGCAAATATTTATTATCTTCTATTAAATTATAATTCTGAATCACCAACTGAAGAAGAATTAAAAGAAGGAACATATGATAAATCAGCTGTTTTAAGTTATGGATCAGGTGTTAATTTAATTTATACAACTGTAGATTCATTACCTATTTCAACTAAAATAGATTGTTATTGTGTATTAGAATTAAATGGCTCATATAGTGATATATATAAAACTGATGTAATAACAAACGATGAGGAATCTGTTCAAAATAAAGGCGATGGCACAATGGATAATCCTTACAAAGTTTATACAATCAAGGATTTGGAAAATGTTGCTTTAGAAAAAGAAGATTTATCTGCATATTATGAATTACAAAATGATATAGATTTATCTGAAAAGTACGGCGAAGGAAAGTTATCTTGGACACCGATTGGTATGCAATCTGGTTCGACTAAGGCGTTTAATGGTAGTTTTAATGGTAATGGACATACAATTTCAAATTTATATATTGATTCTAAATCTGAATCGACTGGATTATTTGCTCAATTAAGCGCGGATGGAATTATTACTAATTTAAATTTAGAAAATGTTAGTATTAAAACCTCTATGCAAAGATGTGGCGCGGTTGTTGGATATTGTAAAGGTTTAGTTTCTAATTGTAATGTTGTTGGTGGTGAAATTGTATCGACCGCGAATAAGGTTGGTGGCGCAATTGGTGAAATATATGAATCAGGAATGGCATCTAAAATATTTACAGATTTATATGTATCTGGAAAAGGACAAAACGCAGGAGGAATTCTTGGATCGTGTGATTCTCCAACAAGTTCAAAAGCACCTATTGAAATAAGTCAATGCTATTCAAAAGCTAATGTTGTAGGTGAAAAATATGTTGGTGGTATTATTGGATATGCACGTTGTATGAATATAGAATCTTGTTATTCAATGGGAACTGTAACAGGAGTTGAAGGTGTTGGAGGGCTTATAGGCTTTTCACAACATCGTAAAGATTCACCTGTTATACCAAACATAAATAATTCATTTGTTTATAAAATGCTTGTTAGTGCAACAAGTGAAGATGCAACAAATAGTAGTGGCTCTGTTATTGGTAATAAATCTTCTTCTAATAGCGGTGTTAATGTTAAAAACCTTTATTATTTAGATGTCGAAGTTAAAGCAAGCAAAATAAACAGTAATTCTTTTGCTAGTGAAATAACATTAGATAAATTAAGTGATGAAGAATGGTTAAAAAATACAATGGAATTTGATTTCCGTTATGCATGGGAATTACAAGAAGACGCAATAAGACCTACACTTATGATTTCTAAAGATTATGATTCAGGCAAGGAGGAAGATTAAAATGAAAAAAAGAATTTTATCAGTTTTTATTCTTGCTTCATTAATTACATTATGTGGTTGTAATAATAATTCTGAAAATAGCGGTAGTTTATATTCACAAAATGATATTTCTTCAGAAGTAGATACAAGACCTCAAACAAATTATGAAATAGTTAAAGAGTTCATGGATGATTTTGTAATTGAAAATCCTGAGTCAATTGTTTCAAATATTTATCTTCCAAAGAAAATTTCAGAAGAAGGAGTTATTACTTGGAAAAGTAGTGATCCTAAAGTAATTAATTCTGATGGACATGTAACTAGAAGTATTGAAAAAGATATTCCTATTACATTAACCGCGATTGCTGTTTTAGGTAGCACAAGAGAAAAAAGAGAATACGATGTAGTTGTTAAAAAAATAGAAGGAACTATAGAACCAAAAGTAGTTGAGGCGATGAATGATTTTATTCTTTGGCCAGATGAAAAAATAAATAGAGACATTATTGTTTTACCACGTGTAACAAATATTAATGGTGTATATATCTCTTGGGAAACCTCTGATTCTTCAATTATTGATTTAGATGGTAACGTATATAGATCTAAAGAAGAAAAAACTGTTTCATTAACAGGTACATTCTCACTAGGTGATGTATCATTAACAAAATCTTTTGAAGTAGTTGTTGATTCAATTAAAAGTGATGATTATGAATACATAAATGAAAATGATCCACGAATTTTAAATAAAATATACGTTTCTTCTTTAGTTGAAATAGTTTCTGCGATTAATGAAATTAAACCAGGAGATGCAATTATTTTAGAAGATGGTATATATAGAGATGTTGTTTTTAATATTTTAACTTCTGGAACTGAGACAAATCCAATATTTATATTTGCTAAAAATCCGGGAAATGTAAAATTGTGTGGAGAATCGAGAATAGATGTTATCGCGGATTATGTTATCATTGCAAACTTTAATTTTGTAGATGGATATCCTTCAAAAGATACAGGTGTTGTTGCATTAAATGGAAATCATTTAAGATTTACTAATAATATAATCAAAAATTATGAATTAGTTGGCAATGATTATAAATGGTTATCATTAACAGGTAGATATCATGAAATTGATAGAAACATTTTTGATGGAAAAACAACAGGAGGGTCTTTACTTACTGTTTGGAGAAATGATATGTCTTCACAAAATCATTATATTCACAAGAATCAATTTTTGAATTATAAAGAAGCTGGTGGAGCAAATGGATATGAAACTATTAGAATTGGAACATCGACTTATTCACAATCTGATTCTAATATAATAGTTGAAGATAATCTTTTTGAAAACATTAATGGTGAAATTGAAATTATATCTATTAAAGCGGGAAGAACAATTGTAAGAAATAATACATTTTATTCATGCATTGGTTTAGTTACATGTAGACATGGAAAAAATAATTTAATTGAAGGTAATTCATTCTTCTGTAATAAAATAACAGATGCTGGTGGAATTAGAATGTATGATGCTGGACATGTAATTAGAAATAATTATATTCAAGATGTTAATACTTCATCTAATACACGTGCGGGAATTGTAATTCATTCTGGTGTAAATGAACATGGTGAAACAACTGTAATGAATTTACAATGGACACCATTTAATATTTTGATAAAAAATAATACTATTGTTAATAGTAGACAAAGCTTTTTAATTGGTGGTAAATATGCGGTTGCGTGTAAAGATGTAACATTTAATAATAACTTAGTAGTATCGTCTGATTATGCTGCGATTAGATATGATAAAGAACCAATAAATCCTGAGTTTATTAATAATCATTTCTATGCTTTGAATTATTTAGATTCATTAAGTGTATTTAAAAATGTTGTAACTCCATCGTGGTTTTCTAATATAATTCCTGAACTTACTGAAGAAAATGGAATATATAAATATCAAGATTATGGAGCATCAAATATTGTGATAAAAACAAAAGAGAATACAGGAACTAATTTCTAATACAATATTGAAGTATTTATAGAGGAATGGTATAATAAAAGTACAAAAATACGAACGCGGTTCGTATATTCGAACCAAAGGAGATTTATGCAATTTAAAAAGCTTGATATCTATATTTTTTCTATCTTGTCTATTATTTGTGAATTCTTATCGTCATTCTTTTTTAAAAGACTTGATAGCGGATTTTATTTAAGCTTTTCTTTATTGCTTTTTCTAATCTCTTCTTTAAGATGGGGTATTAAAGGAATAATTCCGTTTATTGTTTCTGGCATACCTTTAATATTTTTAGATAATATAGGTTATTTAAATGGAACGCTTTATTATGTGATTGCAAATGCTTTCGCGGTTGTTCCTATTGTCATATTTGAATTATTTATAAAAAAGAATCGAAGTAGAAATGTGATAATAAAATCACCATATTCTTTATTGCTTTATTCTCTACTATGTATGATTTCGCTCAGTGTTGGTAAAGCGCTAGTTTTATTAATAATAAATCATGATTTTACCGCGATTGGAGGATATTTAGTTTCTAACATATTTACATTTGTTTTAAGCTATATTGTCTTATATATTTTATCGAAAGTTAAAAACTCAATAGTAACTGATATGGATGTTTATATTAATGATGAAAAGGGGGTGTGAAAATGGATAATATTGAAATGAGGAAGCCGAAAGGTAAAAAAATAATTAAAGAAGTAATTAAAGAATGGCAACTTTATGTTTTATTAATCCCAATTGTTGTATGGTTTGCTTTATTTGCTTATAAGCCTATGGGTGGATTAATCGTTGCATTTGAAAGATTTGATTCTATTAAAGGTATATATAATAGTGATTTTTTAGGATTAACGAACTTCTTAAATATTATTAATGGAGTCAATAAAACAGCATTCTGGGGAGCTTTTAGAAACACATTTGTAATTAGCTTATATGGTCTTGTGTTTGGATTCCCGATCCCTATTTTCCTAGCTTTGTTATTTAGTGAAATAAGAAGTGAGGGTTTTAGAAAAATAGCTCAAACAATCACTTATTTACCTCACTTTTTATCAGAAGTTACTATTACTGGTATTGTAATTACTTTAGTTTATAAAGGTACAAACTCTACAGGTTTAGTCGCTCAACTTCTTTATAATTTAAATATTGTTCCAGAAGGTACTAAGATAATTGAGTCCGCAAATTATTTTAGACCGATGTATATTATTACAGGTATTTGGAAAGAAACAGGATATAATTCTATCGTTTATTTTGCAGCGATTATGAGTATTTCTCCTGTAATGTATGAAGCATTAAAAGTTGATGGTGGTAATAAATGGCAAGAAATACGTTATGTAACTATTCCAGGTATGGCACCAACATTAATTATTATGATTATTATGCGTATAGGTAGAATGCTGTCTGTAGGATATGAAAGAGTATTGCTTTTATATCAACCAAATACGTACATAACCGCGGATGTGTTATCTACATTCGAACAAAGACTAGGTATTTCTACAGGTAATTTTGGTTTAGGTTCTGCAGTCGGTATATTTAATTCTGTTATTGGATTCTTACTTGTTGTAAGTGCAAACAAAATTAGTAGACAAGTATCAAAAACTTCTTTATGGTAGGTGTTTATGGAAAGATCAAGTAAAAGTGAAATTATATTTAGAATATTCTCGTATTTTTTTGTAACGATATTTGCAATTTTGTGTTTGTATCCAATTTTATACGCTTTTAGTGTTTCTATAAGTGGTAAAATTGCTTATGAATCAGGCTCGATAGTATTTTTTCCAAAAGATTTGACTATTGAGGCATATAAAACAGTTTTATTAGATAAAGGTTTCTGGATTTCTTATACAAATACATTATTTTATACAATATTTGGTACTGCTTGGAGTATGTTTATTTCTTTAACGGGAGCATATGTTTTATCTAAAGATAAATTATTAGGTAAAAGAATGTGGAACTTCCTTTTAGTATTTACTATGTGGTTTAGTGCAGGTATGATTCCTTTATATCTTAACTATGTAGAATTAGGTGTTGATAATAAGTGGGGAATGGTTATTGCATTTGGTGTTCAAGCTTATAATATTATTCTATTAAGAAATGCATTCTCTTCTGTTCCAAAAGAAATAGAAGAAGCTGCTAGAATCGATGGCTCAAATGAATTTCAAGTATTTTTAAATATCTATATTCCTATGTCAAAAGCATCAATTGCTACAGTTACATTATTCTATGCGATTTCTAGATGGAATGGTTATTATTGGTCAAGAATGCTATTAAAAGATTCTACACAACAACCGTTACAAGTTTATTTAAGAATATTAATTGAAAACTATCAAAAACTTTATGATGAATCAGCATCAATTGCTCAACTATCATATGCTGCGGATAGTTTGATATACGCAATTATAATATGCTCAATTATACCCGTATTAGTTATTTATCCTTATATACAAAAATATTTTACAAGAGGCGCTAATCTAGGTGGAGTTAAAGGTTAAAAAAGGAGGAAAAGTAAAATGAAAAAAATAATTAAAACTATTCTTACATTTAGTGCGTGTTTAGGTTTATTTGCTTGTGGTGGAGGAAGTAATACCTCTTCTAATGATGCTACAAGTAATAATTCAAGTAGCACTAATATTTCAGATGATTTATCAAAATCTGTTAACTTAAGATTTAATTTGGCTTATGGTAATCGTTCTCAAACGATGACATATCAACAATCAAGCCCAATTACACTTCCTGATGGAAAAACAATTATTAGTCAAGGAAGTTTAAAACCTATGTGGCGTTATGTTGCAAATCAAATAAATGCTAATTTTGAAGACTTAACTACTCAAGATCAAAAAGCCAAAGATATGATTACTACTTCTGCCGCGACAGGATTTACAAATGCGGATATTTATGGTGGTAATAACGTTGCTGAAAAATTAATGAGTTATGGTACACAAGGAAAATTTGAAAATTTAAGTAAATATATAAATGATGGATTAATGCCAAACTTTTCTAAATTCTTAAATGAAAATCCTAATGTTAAAACAGCTATCACAGCATATGATGGAAATATTTATTATATTCCATATATCGCGGAAATCGGCGAATTCGCGCGTACATATCATGTTCGTGAATCATGGGTTAAAAAATTATTAGATTCAACTAATGCTAGTTATGATACTAATGTAACTATTTCAACACATTATGAAGGTTTCTGGATTAATGATAATGCTCGTACAGGTAGTAATGGTGGAACTGTTACTCCTAAAGAAGGTGTTCAAATTAATAAAAAAACAAATCAAAATATTATTACATTAATGAATGAGTTATCTAAAAAAGATGGTGCTTCACTTGCTAATTGCTTAAAAAATTATATTAAAACTAATTATGATTATGATAATCCAAGTGAATTATATATTGGCGCAAAAGCAGCATATGATATTGATGAATTAGTTGCATTATTTAGAACTATTAAAGCAAACCCAACATATTTAACTGACGGTAAAGCTAAAGAAGTATATCCGTATTTTACTAGACAAGGAAGTTATCGTGAGGAATTATTAAGACTTGGAACATATTTTGATGGTATTAAAGTTCATGGCTCTGACTCTTATGGTTCAAGATGGTATATAGATGCAGATGGACAAATTCAATATACATATACTCAAGAAAACTTTTACAACTTATTAACATATTTATCTCAAATTCATGCAGAAGGCTTAATTTATGAAGATATTTATGATTCAACTAATAAATCAAATTTCCGTACTCAATTATATGGTAGTGACACAGCAGAAAATGGAAAATATGGATTTATGACATTTGATTTTACTGCTTCAACAACCGCGGATGGTTTAAATGATGATGTAGTAGGTGTTTTACCTCCTGTTTCAAGAGTAAACGGAGTATGGCAATATTATATTGATAACTCACGTGTTATTAAATCTGATGGATGGGCAATCTCAGCACAATCATCTTCTGAAGTTAAGTTAAGAGCGGTAACTTTATTTGACTATTTCTTCAGTGAAGAAGGCGCTAAAGTACAAAACTATGGTATACCTGAAATGATTGATGAAAATAGTGAATTTAATGGACCTGATGGAAAAGTATATCCAAAATATGTTGATTGGGTTACAACAACTGCGAATGAAGTTGCAAATGGAGACCTTTCTACATTCTTACGTAACTGGATTGGATCATTAATGCCAATTGGATATTCAAAAGAAATCGGTTTTGAATATCAATACACATCAGAACGTGGCTTTGCAGCGTGGAAATTATTACAAGAATCAACAACTAATATTCCAACATATGCTGGAGATGGTATTGAAGGAACAAATCCTAATTTTTATAAATTAGTACCACCAGTATTCTCATTAACTGAAAGACAAAATGAAACTATTCAAAATACAGGTATGAATACAGATGGCCTTTTCGAAATCATATTTAATACAATAAGATTTAAAACAGCTGGAGGAGCTCCAACAGGTGTTGAAATTCCATCAAATTATGATAGTTATTTGAAAGTGTTTAAAGATGCTGATTTAGATGCATATGTAAGAACATATCAAGCTGCATATCAAACTATGCAATTATTACAAAATCAATAAAAATTAATATTCTTAAGGGAAGTGATTCCCTTAAGAATTTCAACGATAAAGGAGGTTATTTAGATGCAAACATTAAGAAAAAGTTTTAAATTGCAAAAGATAATGTTTTTTATTTATTTGTTTGTAGTGATTACAGAATTTATATTTTCAATATCTTTTATGACACAATATTCAAATCTTTTTGGATTAATTTTACCTTTAAATGAAGGAATTAAATTGTTTCATGATGATATGCAAGTGTTTAATCGTATTATTTTTTATTTTTCTTTAGTCGGTTTGATTTCTATTATTTTAATATATGTTCTCGAGATAAATAAAAAAGTATGTGATCGTTTCGCATTAATTGTAATAGGAAGTATTATCGTGATATTAACTGGTTCATCTATATTCTCAATATTCCGTCTTAATGGATTGTCAAATGAATATAAGGGAGTGGATTTTAGTTATTTATATTTAGAAGATCCGGATATGGTAAATTATCAAATGAGATTTGAAACATTTAATATTGGATATGTAGTAAATGTAGTGGCTATAATAACCTTTTTATTGTTTATAAGTATTTTAGTATTTAATCATTTTAAATATTTAAAATTAAAGAAGGAGGGTGTTATAAATGATTAATGATAAAAACATTCCTTCTAAAATTGAAAAAATAAATTTATTAATAGAAAAAAATAAAATAAATGAAAAAATAATTGAGAATCTTACTATATTAGAAGAACCTGATATAAGGTTGCCTTTAAAAATAAGAAAAAAAATAAATAAAATTAGAATGCAATATAAAGAAAATGTAAAGGCAAAAAAACAAAATGTCGAAATAGATAATATAGTTATTTATAAAGATTCAAATTTAAATGAGACTGAAAACGTAATTGATTTAAAAATTAATGGCAAAAAATTTAGTAAGGATAAAAAACAAGAAATAATAAATGAATTTAATGAATATAAAAATAAATTGATTTATAAGTACAAAAAAAGTAATGCAAATTATAGAGCGAAAATTAGAAGATTACAAAATTTAAAAGAATGGAATGAATTAAATAAAGAAGAAAAAATCCAAAGAGAAACGGATTTGTCATTCTATAGAGCAAATATTTTATCATATTGGTTATGTCTATCTACTATACTTTTTGATGGATTATACATAGTTTATATGTTAAAAATAATGGAAAGAAATTTTTGGATTGGAATATTCATTATTGTAAATATTGCAATTCTATTATTCTTATTTACAAGCGCGATTAAAATTAAAAATTATAAAAAATTATTTTGTTATTTAATTATAATATTTGGTATTTATTCATTAATAAGAATATTATTTGTTATCAAATATGTAATGCAAGTCCCATTAAATGAAGCAATAACGAGTGATAGAATTATTATTTATGGAACTAATATATATTGCTTTATTGTATCAATATTTATAGGTGTATCTTCCTATATTAAGATCAAAAGAAAAGAAGAATATATTGAAGAAAACAAAATTTCATTTAAGCAAATGTCAAAGTAGGTGATTATTGTGGCGGAAGTAAAATTAAAAAATATAAATAAAATATATCCTAATGGATTTCATGCTGTTTATGACGCAAATATTGATATTCATGATGGTGAATTTGTTGTTTTAGTTGGTCCTTCTGGATGTGGTAAATCTACAATATTAAGAATGATTTCTGGACTAGAAGAAATATCTTCAGGAGATTTATTTATTGATGGCGAAAGGGTTAATCAATTGGCACCTGTAGATAGAGATATTGCAATGGTATTCCAAAACTATGCTTTATATTACAATATGTCTGTATATGATAATATGGGTATTTCTTTAAAATTACGACATGAACAAAAAAATGTTATTCATAAGATTGTTAAAGAAACTGCAGAAAGATTTGATTTATCAGATTATTTAAACCGCATGCCTGAAAATTTATCAGGTGGACAAAAACAACGTGTTGCATTAGGAAGAACTGTAGTACGTGATCCAAAAGTATTTTTGATGGATGAACCATTATCTAATTTGGACGCTAAATTAAGAGAGAAAACAAGAAGTGAGATTGTTAGTCTTCAAAAAGAATTAAAGACTACAACTATATATGTTACTCATGATCAAACTGAAGCTATGACAATGGCGGATCGCATTGTCGTTATGAACGAAGGACATATTCAACAAATCGCAACACCTTTTGATTTATATAATTATCCATCTAATATGTTTGTCGCGGGATTTATTGGAATACCAAACATTAATTTTATTAAGGGTATAGTAAGTGATAAATATTTCTTGTTTGATAATTATAAAATTAGAATTGATGATAAAGATTTATCTAAACTTGAAACTTATCAAAATAAAGAAGTTATTTTAGGCGTACGACCTGAAAACATAATACTATCGAATAAAGATGATTCATTATCATTAAATGTAGAACATAAAGAATTTTTAGGAGATGAATATTACATTGAACTCGCATTAAAATCACAAACATTATTAGCGAGAATAAGTAGTGATAATGATTTAAATAAAAAAGTATTAAACGTCGAATTTAATATGGAAAAAGTACATTTTTTCGATATTGAAACTACAAAAAGAATTATTGAGGAGTAAGATATGAAATTTTTAAAAAGTTTAAAAAATCCGAAGAAATTAGCTTTATATTTAATTTCATTAACCGCGATTATACATCTTATTCTTTCTAGTATTCAAATTAAAGCTATCTCCGCTTTAACCGATCAAATATGTGGACTAGTAATGTTTATGTTTATTTTGATTGGATTTGTATGTTTATTTAACGCGTTAAGATTAAAAGAAGTTACTATAAAAAAATTATTATTTTGTTCTTTCTTTATAATTTTAGATATAGCTTTTGGTGTATGGCTTCTTTATATTTACTTTTATTCAGTTAATAATCAACCAGGTATTGAATTAGATAAAGTGATTCCGGGAATTGTATTATCAATTTGTGTAATTGTATTTTATTTAACTGGATTAATATTAACAACCGTATCGTATTTTAAAGAAAGAAAAGTAATTAAAGGAAAATAAAAATGAAAGAAAACAAGAACGATGAAAGACCATTCTTATCAAAAATAAATGATAATGTAAAAATTGCATTTATTCGATTTTGGTTTGTAGGACTTATTTATTTCTTTGTTGGATGGGGAACAAGTTTAGGGCAAAATGATGATCCGTTAGATTTAATCTTTATTTTATCGCTTGTTACAGCCGCGGGACATTTATTTATATTTAATCCTATAATTTATAAAATGTTTGATGTACAAAGAAATGGATTATTTGTAAATAAAAAATATAATGAACGTTCTATCTTTCAAGGAGTAATTTATAACCTTATAGAATTTATAAAGTGTGTTTTTATTACAATTCTTGTTTTTCTTACATATCAATTAATTAATTATGTACTAGTTGATGTATTAAAAATATCACAACTTGGTGGTGAACCAATTTTATATAGTATTTTCTTTACTGCATATTATTCTTTGATATCTTTTATATCAAGTAAATTAGCATTGTTATTTAAAAAAATAGGAAGGAGTGATTAGATGAGTAAATATATTTTAATTCCTGATTTAGAAACATTAAAAAAAGAAATATGTTCTGAAAAAAAAGAACATTTCTTTCGATTAGTCGAAGAATCTAATAGATATTTTAATATACCTAATTTTAATGAACCTCCTAAAGAAAGTACTACATATTTATCTCAAATTATTTTAAATTTATCATTAACTTATTTATTAACTAAAGAAAAGAAATATTTAGATGAAGCATTAAGATTTATAAAAAATATATGTGCTTTTCCTTATTGGGGTAATGCACATTTAGTAAATGTTGATTTGAGTGCATCATGGATTTTATTTGGATTATCATTATCTTATAATTATTTGAAAGAATTCTTATCTGAAAATGATAGAAAAATGATTGAAAATAAGCTTCTTTATCAATCAATAATAATGAGAAATTATATTAATGAGCATGAAGAATCATGGCCATCTCATTATTTTCAAAATCACAACTGGATTAATTATACAGGTTTAGCTATGACTGGATATGTTTTAAAAGATAATTATCCTGAAGTAAAAGAGTATATTGATATTGCGAAAGAAAATTTTGAAAAAGTATTTTCTTATTTACCTGATGATGGCTCTGATTATGAAGGTGTAACTTATTGGAGGTATGGTGTTTATTGGTTATTCTTGTATGCTGATTTGTTAAGAGATCAAGAAGGAATAGATTTATTTTCAAAATCAAGATTTTTACAAAATACATTTGATTATAGATTATATCAAAGCTCTAGTGAAATGCATAAACAATTAAATTTTGGCGATTGTCATGACCGTTATAGCTGTAACTCATCTAGTCTATATTATAAAATTGCAAATGAATATAATAATGGTTATGCACAAAAATTAGGCAATTTAATTTTTAATAATCATCTATATGAAGAACAATATCAAAGTAAAATAAAACCAGGAATTTTAAAAGAAGCTTGGTTAAACTTACTTTGGTATAATCCGGAAATAAAAGAAAAGAAATTTGAGAGATTAAAAAAGGTCAAATATTTTAAAGATTTAGGATTAATTACAATTCGTGATGGATTTTCTAGCGATTCAATGGTTTTCTCATTTAAATGTGGTTGTCCGGGTGGAAGAAAGCAATGGAAAGTAGGAACAGAATATTATAAAAATAATAAAAAATGGATTCTTTCTTTATCTCATCATCATCCTGATAATTTGTCATATATATTAACATATGGGAAAGATTATTTAGTTATAGATGATGGATATAATCGTAATATAATGCCTCATCATCATAATGTTCTTTTGGTAGATAATAAATATTCTGATGTAGATAATAAAAATGATATCTATTTAGAAAGTGTTAAAAAAAGAATTCAAAAGAATAAAAATTATAACATATCAAATTATCGTGGAAGAATAGAATATTTCTTTAATAAAGATGATATCACATGTTTTAAAGCTAATAATTATAAAATATATCCTTTGAAATTTAAAATGAAAGAAGTTAGTAGAACAGTTTTTACAAACGATTTAAGATATATCGTTTTTATAGATAAATTTAAAAGTAAAAATAATCATATATATCAAAGTGTATTAAATTTAGATAATGAGATTGTTTCTATTAATAATGATAAGCATATAGTTAAAGGTATATTTAATTCATTAAATTATTATTTATTTTCAAATGATGAATTCATTATAAAAAAAGAAGTAAATGAAGTGAAAAGCATAATGACGACTCAAGAACCTAATAATTATTGTTATACTAAATTACATACATTTATTGTAGAAAATAAAAAAGAAACAAAAGAATATGAACTAATAGAATTGTTCGCACGAAAAGATGAAAATATATCATACTTTAAAGATTATATTAAGATAAATGATAATGCGTTTATTTTATTAAAAGATGCTTTTAACTTTTCATATGATGGTGATTTATTATACATAAAAAAATGTGGTAATGGAAAAATTGAAATAACGCTTATTAATGGTAGTTATGTTAAATATAAAAATAAATTAATAATTGAACTACCTCATAAAAGTTCAATTAAGAAAGGAGATATAGATGCAATACTTGAATAAAAATTATATTAATTCAATTAATGCTAATCCAAAATATAAAACCGCGATTAATGTTATGATAAAAGAAGTTAATGATTTTTATAATGAATTTAAAGATGATCCATCTGTAGTTAGTAATTGGGGACATAATTACTTTTGCGATTATGATGGTGGAAGATTAATATTTGATATTCATAAACCACACGAGCATAAATGTGAAGTATGTGGTAAAGTTTATTCTTCTAGTTTATATGATGGAGTATGGGTTTATTTTTATAGGAATCAAGCAATATTAACGGCATGGAAATCCGCGGGAATATACGCATATAATAAAGAAAAAAAATATTTAGATATAACTAAAAATATTATTTCATTTTATGCAAAAAATTATAAATCTTTTGTTCTTCATAATAAAGAAGGATTAGAATTCTCATCTTATGAAGAAATGAAATGGGGATGTGGAAGAATTTTACCACAAGGATTAAATGAATCAATTATATGTATTAGAATGATTCAAGCGCTTGAAATTATTAAAGATGATTTATCTAAAGAATACTTAGATGAATTATATGAAATGATGTTTAAAGAAATGTATAAATTATTTAAGCCTCAAATAGATCAAATTCATAATATTCGTTGTTGGAATAATTGTGCATTAGGACTCGTTGGATTATTCTTTAATAAAAAAGAGATAATAGATTATGTATTTAATGGCCCTTATAATATAAGGCGACAAATAAATGAAGGTGTAACAGAAGATGGTTTCTGGTATGAAGGATCTATTCATTATAATTTCTTTACTTTAGAAGGTATTACTCCTTTAATTGTATTTAGTGAAATATATAATTATAATTTCGGAGAAAAAGAAAAAGAAATCGTTAAAAAGATGTTTATAAACGCATATCATTATGCATTTGAAAATCATACATTACCTAATCCAAATGATGGATGGCCAAATATTAATTTAAAAACATATAGTTATATTTATCATATGGCTAGTAAAGTTTTTGGAGAAGATAGTGAGATTGGGAATATATTAAAAAATATAGAAGCTAATGATTCAATAAGAACTCCACTTCCTTTATCAAAACCTTATTATATTAATAATGAGATTGCATATGAAAGATTACTTCTTAATACTGATTATGATTACAATTCATATATTAAGGTGAATAATAATACGAAGAATTTTCCTAAATCTAATTTTGCAATATTAAGAGATAAAGATTTTAATGTATTTGTTAAATATGGATTAAATGGTCCTTCTCATTCACATCCTGATTTGATTAATGTTGAAGTTATGTATAAAAACATAATGATTAGTAGAGATTTATCTAACTGTGGGTATAAAGCAAAATTATGTGATGAATGGCATCGTACTTCTTTAGCGCATAATGTTGTTATTAAAGATGGTAAAAACATTCCTTCATCAAAACCTGGAGAATGCTTAAGTTATAGTTCAAATCATATTAAAGCTTTAGCGCATGATGTTTATGATGGAGTTAATTATATTAGAGAAATAAAAATAAACGATAATGTTTATGAAGATACATTCGAAGTTGTATCAGAAAATGAATCAAATTTCGATTATATATTTCATATAGAATCAAGTTTTTCTCTATCACTTAATGAAAAACTATCAGAGGCTGATTTAGGATATAAAACTAATGGATATCAACATATTTTAAAGACATATAAAGTTGAAACTGAAAAAGAATTAATTAATCTAGAAGTAAAAAATGATAAATTGAAATTCTTATTTGAAGTAGATATTAAAGATAAAGATTTATATATCTTAGAAACGATGGATAATCCTGTTAGTGAAAAAAGGACATCTATTTTACTTCGTCAAAAAGGAAGTAAAATTGTATACAAATTAAAAATCAAGGAGGTGAAATAATGGAAATACAAAATTATTTTTTAGATAAAGATATCGATTTTACTCCTGCTGATGAAGGGGTTAAAAGAAAAGTTCTTGCACATAATGATAATTTGATGGTATGTAGACTTCATTTCAAAAAAGGTGCAGTGGGTAATTTACATAAACACCCTCATGAACAATGTACTTATATTATTTCAGGAAAGTTTGAATTTGATATTGGTGGTAAAAAAATGATTTTACAAGCAGGTGATTCAACATACAAAGAACCAGATGTAATTCATGGGGCAGTATGTTTAGAAGAAGGAGAATTATTAGATATTTTTACTCCAGAAAGAAAAGACTTTATAAAGTAGGAGGTAGGTAAAATGAAAAAAGTCGCAATTATTACAGGTGGAACAGGTGGAATTGGTTCCGCGACCGCGATTGAACTTGCAAAAAGCGGATATTCAATCGCTCTTAATGGCATTGATGATGAAGCATCTAAATCAATAATGTCTGAATTAAAAAACATGAATGCAGATGCTAAATATTATCACTTCGATGTAACAAATGAAGAAGAAGTAAATGAATATGTTAACAAGATAGCACAAGATTTCGGTCAAATCGATGTTCTTGTTAACTGTGCAGGTGGATTAGGCGGAAGATCACGTTTTGAAGTTATGACAACTGAATTCTATCGTAAGGTATTAGCTTTAAATCTTGATAGCGCATTCTTTATGTCAAGAGCATGCATTCCATATTTAAAACAAAGTACAAATCCATCTATTATTAATTTCTCATCAAATGCTGGTTGGAATGCTGGTGGTCCAGGTGCTGGAATGTATGGAACAAGTAAAGGTGCGATTGTAACATTTACACGTGCTTTAGCAAAAGATTTAGCAGAATATAAAATTAGAGTTAATGCTGTTGCTCCTGGTACAATTGATACTCCATTCCATGATGCAACTAAGAAAAATAATCCTCAACTATTCGAATCTTGGAAGAATAATATTTTATTAAAAAGATTTGGCGATCCAAGAGAAGTAGGAACAGTTATTGAATTCTTAGTTAGCGATAAAGCAGCATTTATTACTGGCGAAGTTGTTCAAATTAATGGTGGTCAAGACTTATTATAAAAAATAGCTTTGATATTATTAAACTAGACCCAGTTAATTATTATATTCTTTATGATTTAAAAGATTTAAAAAAAATCAAAGATAATATTTCAAAAGAAGATTTAAAAATATTACAAGAATCAATGGATGATTATTTATTCTTGTATGAGAATGAAAATAGAAGTGTTATTTATAAGAAAAATAATATAGATGGTATAGATAAGAATGATTATGTATCTTTGGCGACATATTATTGGCCTAATTTAAATACTAATGATGGACTTCCTTATATCTTAAAAGATGGTTTATCAAATCCTGAAGGTGATGATTATGATAAGAATAATCTAAGAGAACTTGCCTTTATGATTTATTATCAATGCATTCTTTATTATTTAAGTGATGATAAGAAGTATTATGAAATTATTAAAAAAAATATAACTTATTATTTTCTTGATAAGAAAACAGGTATGAATCCTAATATGAATCATGGACAAATGATTAAGGGAGTAAATCTTGGTAGGGGAATTGGATTAATTGATTTTACCGCGAATATGTCTTATGCATTATATATGCTCAAATTATTAAATGATATTAACTATATTGAAAAAGACTTTTATGATAAATTAAAAAAATGGTTAGAAAAGTTTTATAAATGGTATGTTAATTCAAAAATAGCATTAGAAGAAAAGGATGCTTTAAATAATCATGGTATTTTCTATGATTTTGGTCTTATTGTTTTATCTGATATCTTAAATAAAGAAGTGGATTCATTAGTTTATCAGATGATAGAATTAAGAATAAAAAAACAAATAATAGAAGGTAAAATGCCACTTGAATTAAAAAGGACCAAGTCTAAAAATTATGCATTAATGGCTATTAAAGGAATATATGATTTTTCCTCTATTAGTAGTAAATATGGATATAATCTTTATGAAATAAATAAATGGTATAAAGATATGATCGAAATAGATATTATGGATGTTGAAGATTATCTATATGAAAAATTAGTTAATAAAACTAGTAGTTGGAATTATGAACAAATTATTTATTTTGATGAAGCAACATTATTACCACTTATTTTTGAGAAATCAAAGTTTAATCATTTAAAACTAAATGATATCTATATATTAAGTAAAGATGAAATATTAGTTGATTTACAATATGTATTATTAACTAATCTTACAAAATGACATTGAATTTACCCATTTTATATAATAAAATCTTTTTAATAAATATGAGTTGGAGGTTTGAAGATGAATAATACTATTAAACGAACATATGATATTTTAGAATATATTTCTACATCTGGAGACAAAGGATTCTCTTTAGCAGAAATAGTTTCTCATTTAAAATTACCGAAAAGTAGTGTTTTTGATATTGTTAAATCATTATGTGAATTAAAATTATTATCTACAAGTAGTCATAACGAAAAAAAATATGTATTAGGACTATCTTGTTATACATTAGGTTCTAAGTATTCACAAAATAAAGAACTCTTCCAATTAGCGGAAAAATATTTGGCTCCAATCGCTGATTTTTATGAAAAGACAGCATTTGTTGGCTTACTTGATAATTCTGAAATTGTTTATATATATAAATATACAGGTAAAAATGCTAAATTAGCAACTTGTAAAATAGGTACAAAACATTCGGCATATACAACCGCGCTTGGAAAAAGCTATATGTCATTTATTGATGAAAAACAATTATCCAATATGTTAGATGAAATAGTATTTCAAAATCTTACAGAATATACTGTAAAAAATAAAGAATCTTTATTAAATCAAATTAAGCAAATAAGAAAGAACGGGTATGCGATTGATGATAAAGAAAATGAAGTATTAAGAACTTGTTATGCTGCGCCTATTTTTGACGCGACCAACAAGCCAATTGCGGCGATTTCTTTATCGGATATTAAAAATGAAAACTATTCTGATGAAAGAATGGGTGAAATTGTTAGAGAATGCGCATTAAGTATTTCTCGAGAATTAGGCTATAGTAAAAAACAATATTGGTTAGAATAGTTGAAATATAATATGAAAATGAATAAAAAATGTAGTTGATATAACATATTTTCAAAATATTTTTAGTTATAATTTTTCATATTGTATTTAAGAGTTAATTTTAAATAATTACTCACGGAGGAAAATATGAAAATAAAAAATAAATTATTATTAAGTTTAAGCATTTTATCTGTTGGACTTATTTTATCTTCTTGTGGTGGTGAAAATCCATCTGATTTATCTGATTCATTTGATTCGTCTTTAATTGAATCTAATGAAGACTTATCATCTGATATAAATAGTAGTGAAGAACAAGCTGAATTAAAGTTTAAAAGTGCAGTTCTAACTCCTACTGAAAATGAAGGTGAATTAAAAGTTAAAGCAGAGATAAATGGATTAAATGGAAAAATATATTACGTTATTTCTGATGAAGAGAATGATGTTACTCCTGATGATATTGTAAACGCTGAAGGATTTATTCACTCTAATGTTTCTGAAACAACTTTATTAGAGGAGATCGTTTCAAATCTAGAAGCAGGAAAAACATATTATGCTTATTTTGTAATTAAATATAATGAACAATATAGTGTAATACAAAAGAAAACTGCAACAACATATAAAAATCCTATTGATATGGGAGAAGGAACAGTAGAAAATCCTTTTAAAGTATATAGTATTGAAGACTTGGAACATGTTGGTCTAGGAGTATATGATGCTTATAATTTAGATTGGTCTAAAACTAGTTGTTATAAACTTCAAAATGATATTGATTTGAGTACAAAATATGGAGAAAACTTATCTTCTTGGATTCCTTTATCATTGAATACAAATGGCATATTTGATGGAAATGGATATACTATTTCTAATATGTATATTAATAATCCTAGTAGCGATACTAATTTAGGACTTTTCCAACAAATTAATACTGGTGCAGTTGTTAAAAATTTAACAATTAGTAATGCTACAATCATATCTAATGGATATAATGATAAACCAAGATTAGAAGATTTTAGTACAAATTTAGATGGATATAATGCTTCTGGAATTTATGTTGGTACACTTTCAGGAGATGTTAAAGGTACAGTTGAAAACTGTCATATTAAAAATGCTTCATTAAATATTTCTGGTGGACGTGTTGGTGGTATTACAGGTAGATTGTATTCAGATACAGGTACAAGTTCATCAATTAAGAACTGTTCTGTCGATGAAAATACGACAATTAAAGGTTATAGTAGATTAGGCGGTATTGCAGGATTAGTTGATGCTAAATCTAATGCAAGTTTTGAACAATCTATAATCGAAGATGTTGAATTTAATGGCATTATTGAAGGTAAGAATAATACATTTGAAGTAATTAACAACAATGAAACAGTTAATGTTACTGTTGTTGCAGAATATATTGGTGGCATTGCAGGATATTATAGAAGTGCCTCTATTAAAAATGCTGTATCAACAGGCATTATTAAAGGATATCGTCATGTTGGTGGAATTGTAGGTTTCCAACAATATAATTCAAAAGTTGCTGATCATAATACTACAATTGATAATGTTCTATTTAATGGTAGTTTATTCATTGAAACTGGAACTAATGTTGGCCCAATTGTTGGTAATAGAAGTACATCAAATACAACAGAAAATGATATTGAAACAAAAGTACAAGTAACTAATGCATATTTTACAAATAATGCAAAAATGTATGTAAACGAAACTGAAATCGAATTTGATTCTATTCATAAAAATGCAAAATTTGGCAAATTAGTTACATTAGATGATGCTTGGTATAACAATAACTTAACATCTTTTGATTTTGTTAATACTTGGACTTTGAATGATAATAATATTCCATCATTGAAAAAATAGGTAATGATTATGAAAAATAAAAAATTGTATTTTGTATTATTATCTTCATTAATTATTATGAGTTCTTGTGGAAATAATGTTGTGAATTCTAATGAATCA
>CAYVZF010000001.1:0-4788 GCA_964456095.1 uncultured Erysipelotrichaceae bacterium | reverse complement strand
ATAATTCTTTAGTTTTTGCAAATAAGTTTATTGGGGATTATAATCGTCCTGGTTTATATGAAAAAAACGGGGTAGAACATGTAATGCCTGAAATACAAAAAGAAACAGGAATGGAAATTAATGTTGAAGATTATGGAGCAAAAAAAGATGATCCTAATTTTGACAATTATTCTTCCTTCCGTTTAGCTATTGAAAATGCTGTTGAAGGTGATACTATTTATATACCAAATGGTAAATATTATTTTAAAAATTATGGTAGAGCATCAAGTGAATATTATGCTCATATTGTTTTAAAAAGTGGTATAACTTTAAAAGGTGAATCAAAAGAAAATACGATATTAGTTTCAAATTTTTTAGAAACTATGAATAGAGATGAATCTACAACAGTTATTGCTTCGGTTAATGTTAAAAGTGTTGTTATTAAAAATCTAACTGTAACATCAAATACATCCGATGATGTTTTACCAGATCCAGATAATTCTAATTTACAAACAACAACATATACTGCACCAAAATATGGTATTACCGCGGCATCTGGAGGAGATATTTCAAGTTCTGAAAAACAAGCAAAGAATATTTTGATTGAAAATTGTTTTGTTGAAAAGTTCCAAAGAATGGGTGTGCGTATTGCAAAAGCCCAAGAAGTAGTTGTACGTTCATGTTCGTTTCAAAAAGCCACTTGCTTAGGTGGTGGAGGAATGGGATATGGAGTTAATATTCAAGGATATGGCAATGATTTTAATGTAACTGATACATTTATTGATACTAAATATAATGTTGTTGAAAATTGTTCATTTGTTGGGCCATATTTAAGACATGGTACTTTAATTCAATACTATGCGCATAATAATTTAATTCAAAATAATACATATGAAAATTTATTATTAGATTCTATTGATATGCATGGTGAAGATGAGTATTCTAATGAAATATGTAACAATCAAATTATTAACACGCGTAAAGGTGCAGGTATTGGTTTAGGTAATTCTGGCGCTACTCATGATGCATCTGGAAGAAATAATTATATTCATGATAATGTTATAAAAAATGGATTAAGAGGAATTGATGTTATTCTTGGTACTCCTGATACTATTATTTATAACAATAAGATTGAAGATGTTTCATCCACAGGTATTAAGTGTTCAAACGCTAACGGAACATTTATTGTAAAAAATGAATTTAAGAATGTTGGTAATAACTCAATTGATATTTCTTATTCTTATATTAGCGATGATCCTAGTTTAGGAATTCCTAATGATTATGTAATTCAAGATAATAAGTTTACTTCTTGTGATAAAGGTATATATCTTGATTCTAAAGGTGAAAATTTCGTTATAAAAGATAATGAGTTTAATGACATGGATGAAGAAGATCGTATTATTGATGAATCTAGTAGTTTTGTTCTTCCTGAAAAATCGAACTTAACTGATCCTGTTGAAGGTGATTATGTTTTACCAACTGAAAACTTCTTTATTACAATGGAAAGTCAAGATAAGCCTGCGATTTATCAAAAGAATTTGAAGTTAAAAACTTCTAATCTTGAACCATTTTATAATCGTATTATTTATGCATTATTTGATAAAACAAGTATGCCTAGTAGTTACAATAAAGTTTATTTATCTATTACTGCAAAAGCACAAGTAGGAACTCCTACAATTAATATATTTACTAATACTACTTATGTTGATTGGACTACTGATACTATTTGTTGGAATAATTCAAAATTGCATCATGACAGTCTTGCTTTAATTAAATCAACAGATGAAGATCCTGTTAATGAATTTGTAAATTTCACTTTCCCATTCGCGGGTTATGAATTCCATACTTATTATATAGATGTAACTGAAGCATATAACTTGTTACCAAGTAGTTTATTTACAATGGTATTTACAAATGAGAATATCGATGAATCTTATATGGAAATATATTCTAATAAACAAGATGCAAAAGAATATTCTCAAGCACTTAGATTGATTTTTACTAATTAGATTTATGAATTACGAATTATTTAATGTTGAAGAAGTTAAGCTTATGAAAGATGGTGGATATATGTTAAGTCGTTATCCACTTGATGTAATTAAAAAAATCGGATATGAAAATGTAAAAAAAGGTAGAGAAAAAGCCAAACAACCTGCGATGTGTGAAATTAGATTTTATTCAAAATCAACATCTTGTAAAGTTGTTTTAAAATCTATGGTTAGTGATTGTAATGTGTTTTGTTTTGTAGATGGATTTCAATGTAAAAGTATTCGTCTTAAAAAAAACAAAAAACAAGAAGTTACATTTGAAATTCATGAAAGAATGATTAAAAATGAAAAATCTTTAGGTTTTAATGATAAGTATTTTTATAGAATCATATTTGGAAGTAGTTCTAGAATAGTATTTTATTCTATTGAAAATGAAACTTCTTCTTTTGACAAAAAAGAATTACCTTTAGTACTTTATGGTAGTTCCATATCTCAAGGTGCTGGAAGTAATTCTATAATTGATTCATATGCATTTCTTCTTTCTCAATCATTAAATATCGATATCTTAAATAAAGGATTATCTGGTTCATGTTTGTTAGAAAAAGAAGTCGTGGATTATATCTCTTTAATAAAATGTAGGGGATTTATTCTAGAAATAGGTTGTAATGTTCGTGGCGTTATGGATGAAAATGAATTCGAAAAAAGATTTAAGTATTTAATTGAAAGAATTAGTTATATTAATAGTGATAAACCAATATTCATAATTAATATCTTAGAGGTTTTTGAATCATTGTATAAAGATTTTTATGAAATACCTTATCATGATAAGAATGTTAAATTTATTTCAATAATAAAAAAACAAGTAAAATTGTTAAATAAGAAAAATATACATTTAATTTCTGGTAAAAAATTAATTACTAGAACTTATGGTATAAGTGGTGATTTATTACACCCTTCTAATTTAGGACATAAACAGATGTGTGATAAATTATCTAAAATAATGATGAATTATTTAAAGGAGAAATAATAAAATGAGCGAAAATATAAATGAAAAATCTTTTATATCTTTAAGACATATTGATAAAGTATATGACAATAATGTCCAAGCTGTATTTGATTTCAATTTAGATATTATGAAAAATGAGTTTATTGTTTTTGTAGGACCATCTGGATGTGGTAAATCTACAACGCTTCGTATGATAGCTGGACTTGAAAGTATTACACGTGGTGAGTTATATATAGATGGCAAATTATCTAATAATATAGCTCCTAAAAATAGAGATATTGCTATGGTTTTCCAAAGTTATGCTTTATATCCTCATATGACAGTTTATGAGAATATGGCTTATGGATTAAAAATAAAGCATATTCCAGAAGATCAAATTAAGGAACGTGTAGATAAGGCCACAAAGATTCTTCAACTTGAAAATTATCTTGATAAGAAACCTGGTCAATTATCAGGTGGACAATGTCAACGTGTTGCTTTAGGTAGAGCTATTGTTAGAAATGCAAAAGTGTTTTTGATGGATGAACCTTTGTCAAATCTTGATGCAAAATTAAGAATACAAATGAGAAGTGAATTATCAAAATTACATGAACAATTAAACACCACGACTATCTATGTAACACATGATCAAATTGAAGCTATGACTATGGCTTCTAGAATTGTTGTAATGAAAGATGGATATATAAAGCAAGTTGGTACTCCTATAGAAATATACAATAAACCAGATAATATATTTGTAGCTACATTTATTGGCTCTCCAGCGATGAATATTTTAAGTGTGATTTATGATAAAGGTGTTATTAAATTAGAAAATGGATTGACTATTAATTTATCAAGTGAGCAAGTATCTAAACATGATGAATTTTATAAAGGTGAATTAGAAAAACTTCTTAATAAAAAAGAAAAAGATTCTTGTGATGATAAACTTGATGAAGAAATTGAAAATATTAAAAATATTGTAAATGGTACATCACATATTATCAAATTAGGTATAAGACCCGAGAGCGTTTTTGTTGCAGATAATGTTAATATCAAAAATATTTCTTCTCCTTTCGAAATAGATATTAAAGCTGCAGAATTATTAGGTCAAGAGTATTATATTCATGCTTTATTAGGCAGCGATAAATTGATTGCTAAAATTAAAGCAACAAGAAGTTATAAAGCAAATGAAAAAATATCTCTTGTATTTAATTTAGATAAAATCTATTTATTTGATCCAAAAACAACTAACTTTATAGCGTAATTTATCATTAAATTAATGAAAACTCCAGATGATGTAATTTATCATTAATGGAGTTTTTATTTTTAATAATAATATTAATTAGGTGTAACTAGACTACCTCCAACAAATGAATCTTTTTCAATGTGAATGTTGTTTTCACTTGAAGAACTAGTTAATTCGTTACTTATTTCATTACTTGATGATAATGAAGTAATGTTTTCTGTACTATTTTCATATGACGTATTATCATTACTTGATACATCAGTTGATATAGAAGTATTTGAAATTGATAACGAATTGTTATTACTTGTTCCTTCGTTATTAGTGCATGAAAATAATAGTAGTAGTGATAATAGAAGTGTGTATTTTTTCATAAATTCCTCCAAGTATAGTTAAGTTAATGTTATAATTTTTTTGCTTTACACATATAGATTAATTTATATAATGATTTTTTTCAAATTAAAATAAATTAATTGTCATAATGTGTTTTATTTTTTTAATATTTAAAAATAAGATTGTTCAGTAAAAACAATCTTGAGGAACCATTTTAATAAAACGTGTAATTATTTCATTGAAAACTGCTGTAAAACGTG